>JAIRRE010000118.1 GCA_031256125.1 Burkholderiaceae bacterium | reverse complement strand
AAAGCGTTTGACGCATTCCCAGGCCGCGTCGGCATCGGCGATGTTGTTGTACGAAAGTGCCTTGCCCTGCAACTGCCGGGCCGTCACCAGCGAGCCGGGCGCGGGGTACAGGTCGCGGTAAAAAGCCGCTTGCTGGTGCGGGTTTTCGCCATAGCGCAGGTCTTGCAGTTTGACGAAGCGGCCATTGCTTTGCGCCGGGAACAGAGCGCGCGAACCATCGTCCTGCAAGGACGAGAGGTAGTCGCTGATCGCCGCGTCGTAGTTGCTGATGCGGTTGAAGGCCGCGACCGCAAAGGCGAATTTGGTTTTGTCGCCGAGCTTGCCGTGCGCGCGCAACTCCTCCAGCGCCAGCGGGTATTGCGCCGCATCGGTGAGCACGCCCACGTCGCGCCAGTTCTTGGCGGCGCTGCGCACCATCGCCGGGCCGCCGATGTCGATGTTCTCGATGGCCTCTGCTAGCGTGCAACCAGGCTTGGCGACGGTGGCCTCGAACGGGTAGAGGTTGACCACCAGCAGGTCGATGGTGTCGATGCCGTGCTCGGCCAGCGCCGCCATGTGCTCGGGCAAGTCGCGCCGCGCCAACAACCCGCCATGCACTTTGGGATGCAGCGTTTTCACGCGCCCGTCGAGCATTTCCGGGAACTGGGTGAGTTCGGCGACCTCAGTTACGCGCAGTCCCTGGTCTTGCAGCAGCCGGGCAGTGCCGCCGGTGGAAATGAGCTTGACGCCCAGCGCCGCCAGAGCGGCGGCGAATTCGGCGATGCCGGTTTTGTCGGAAACGGAAATCAGCGCGTTCATATCAGTCTCGAAGGGAAGGGTTAGATAAGTTTGTGTTCCTGGAGCTTTTTACGCAAGGTGTTGCGGTTCAAACCCAGCCACTGCGCGGCGCGCGACTGGTTGTCGCCTGCGTGCGCCATCACCACTTCCAGCAGCGGGCGCTCGACCAGACGGATCACCATGTCGTGAACATCCGCCGGTTCAGCGCCGCGCAGGTCGCAGAAATACGCTTCCAGGCTGGCGCGGATGCAATCTTCGATAGGGGTGGTACTCATGGGTGTGGCAATCTCTCTTGGCTCAAACGGTCTCGGCTGACTGGGTAGTGGCGGGCTGTGCCAGCGGCAGGCGCTCGTGCGCATCGGCCAGATCGGCGAAATATCCGGCCAGCACCGCGCGCTGCGTGGCGGCATCGGTGATGGCGTTGAAGCGATCCCGGAATGCCGCGCCGCCCGGTAAGTCGCGCACCAGCCAGCCCATGTGCTTGCGCGCCGACCGAAGACCGGCGACTTCGCCATAAAAATCGTGATGCGCATCCAGATGCGCCAGCGCCGCGCGCCCAACTTCCAGCGTCAAGGGCGACGCGAGGCGCTCGCCGGTCGTCAGATAGTGCGCCACTTCGCGAAACAGCCAGGGGCGCCCCAAAGCCGCGCGACCCATCATCACCGCGTCGGTCTGGGTGTAATCAAGCACCGCGCGCGCCTTTTCCGGCGAATCAATGTCGCCATTGGCAACCACTGGAATGCGCAGCGCCGCTTTGACTGCCGCCACCGTGTCGTATTCGGCAGCGCCGCGATAGCCTTGCTCGCGCGTGCGGCCGTGCACGGCCACCATCTGCACGCCCGCGCTTTCCGCCGCGCAGGCCAGCGCCACCGCGTTTTTATGCGCGGCGTCCCAGCCGGTGCGCATCTTCAGCGTGACCGGCACGCCGCGCGACGCGGCGGCGGCAACCACCGCCCCGATGATGGCCAGCGCCAGCGGCTCATCGCGCATCAACGCCGAACCGGCCCACTGATGGCACACCTTGCGGGCTGGGCATCCCATGTTGATGTCAATAATTTGCGCTCCGGCATCCATGGCGTAACGCGCTGCATCGGCCATCTGCGCCGGATCAACGCCCATGATCTGCACCGCCACTGGTTCCGGTTCGCCCGCGTGATCGAGCCGCAGCCGCGTCTGGCGCGAAGGCAGCAAATCGGCGCGCGCCGCCAGCATCTCACCCACGGTATAACCCGCCTCAAATGCGCGGCACAATTGACGGAAAGGCCGGTCCGTTACCCCTGCCATAGGGGCTAGAAATACGGGATTGGGGAGGAGATACGCGCCGATCCGCATGGCGATTCCATTAAAAGGCGGCGCGCACCGTGTACTGCGGGGCGCGTGCCACCGTATCGGGCGTTAATGCAGATGCCGCGGACGGCGGTTGCCGCCGTGTGAACCGCCAGGGTTGCCGGGGCCGTGCAGGGGGCGGCTCAGATCCAGCGATGTGGTCAGGCGTTCGAAGCGCTGTGCGAAAAGCTGATCGATGGCCTCGACCACGCCAGCCAGTTCCGCGCCGTCGAAGTGGCGCTCCATCAAACTGACCACGTCATCGACCAGCAGATTGCGCTGCGCCTGCATGATGGCCGCGGGGGTAGGGCCAACGAACAGCAGCACAAAATCATCGCGCGACTCGCGACCCGCCTCCTCGTCTTCTTCGTCGTAATCGGCGTCGTAGAACGTTACCTCGATGGGCGCGCCTTCTTCGCTCAGATCGTTCAAATTCATGCACAGATCATCCAGGCGCTGGCGGAAATCTTCGTTGCCTTCCACTGTCCAGCACATGTGCAGCATGGACTCCTCAGGGTCGAAGCGGATGCCGGGTTCGTCCTCATAAAGGCTCTCGGCGCCGTCGGCCAGCGACTTGGCGCCCGCGTATTTCCACAGGGGCCGCAGGGCTTCCTCGAGCGCATTGTGGCCTGCCTGGGCACGCAGCTTCACGTCGCCATGCACGTGGATTTCAAAAGCGGGGTCTTCATTCATGGCGTGTGTCCTTGGGCTGAAAGCGTATCTGTCGCGGCTGGTGCCCCGAGCCGGGGTCGAACCGGCACGCCCCTCTTGCAAGGGAAGCGGCGGATTTTAAGTCCGCTGTGTCTACCAATTTCACCATCGGGGCCAAGGTCGATTCTCGCAGGCTGGAGGCGATGCCGGGCATCTGCACACAAAAAAAATTTGCAGCCGATGCGGCTGCTTGGACTTGTGAGAATTCAAACCGCGCATCGGCGTCGAACCGATCCATGAATTTTTCTGTAACTCATAACGGATACCACTCTCACCCATGCCCCAAATAGGCCGCCTGAATTTCAGGCGACGCCAGCAATGTGTGCGAGAGTCCTTCGTGACTGATGCGGCCGACTTCCAGCACATAGCCGCGGTCGGCCAGTCTGAGCGCCATGCGTGCGTTTTGTTCGACGATCAGGATCGTCACGCCGGTGTTGCGTACCTCGGCGAGCACCTGAAAGATATTGCGCACGATCAGCGGCGCCAGACCGAGGCTGGGTTCATCGAGCAACAGCAGCCTGGGTTTGGTGACTAGCGCGCGGCTGATGGCCAGCATTTGTTGCTCACCGCCGGACAGGGTGCCGGCTAGTTGCGCACGCCGCTCGTAAAGCCGCGGGAAAATCTTGTAAACGTATTCGCAACTCGCGCCGATTTCGGCGGGCGGGCGCGTGAACCCGCCCAGCCGCAAATTCTCGGCGACCGACAAAGTGCCGAATACGCGCCGGCCTTCGGGCGATTGGCTGATGCCCCGCCTGACGATCTTGTCGGCACCGATCCGCGTGATATTTTGGCCGGCGAAACGAATCGTCCCGCTCTGCGGCGCGATCAGACCGCTGAGCGTGCGCATCAGCGTGGTTTTGCCCGCGCCGTTGGCGCCCAGCATCGCCACCACCTCGCCTTCCTTGACGTTCAGCGAGATGCCCTTGAGCGCCTGGATGTGGCCGTAATTGACGCGCAGGTCTTCTACTTCGAGCAGATTCATGAGGTCTTGCGCCCTTCGTGCACCGCGTGCATCAACGGATCGTCTTCGTCATCCTGGCCCAGATAGGCTTCGATCACCAGCGGATTGCTGCGGATTTCATCGGGCTTGCCCTCGGCGATCTTCTTGCCGAAATTGATGACGATGATGTTGTCGGCAACGTTCATCACCACACTCATGTCGTGTTCCACCAGGATCACCGTGATGCCGCTGTCGCGGATCGCGCGAATCGTACCGTTCAAACTGGCAGACTCGTTTTCGTTCAGACCGGCAG
>JAIRRE010000081.1 GCA_031256125.1 Burkholderiaceae bacterium | reverse complement strand
CCGATGCCGCTCTGGCCCAGACGCAAACCGAAGGTGAGCGGCAGGCCGCGCAGATCATGGCGCGCTATGCCGAGCGGTTGGCGGCGTATCAAAGCGTCGATTTTGACGACTTGATCGCGCTACCGGTACGCCTGCTCCAAAAAGAAGAGCAAATCGCTCAGAATTGGCGCGCAAAACTGACGCATATCCTGATTGACGAATATCAGGACACCAACGCCGCGCAATACCAGTTGCTCAAGCTTCTGACCGGGCCGGATGGAGCCTTTACCGCCGTGGGCGACGATGACCAGAGCATCTACGGCTGGCGCGGCGCGACGCTGGACAACCTGCGTCAGTTGCCCGGGGATTACCCGGACCTCAAAGTCATCAAGCTGGAGCAAAACTACCGCTCCACCAACGCCATCCTGCGCGCCGCCAACCACCTGATCGCGCCCAACCCCAAGCTCTACCCCAAGCGCCTGTTTTCGGAACTGGGCGAAGGCGAGCCGGTGCGCGTGACCGCCTGCGATCACGAAGCGCACGAGGCCGAGCGCGCCGTGCAGCGCTTGCAAATGCTGCACGCGGCGGGCAGCCGTTGGCGCGATCTGGCGATTCTGTATCGCGCCAATCACCAGGCCAAAGGCTTCGAGCAGGCATTGCGGCGCGTGCAAATTCCCTACAAAGTCTCTGGTGGCCAGAGTTTCTTCGACCGTGCCGAAATCAAGGACTTGTGCGCCTGGTTGCGCCTGATCGTCAATGAGGACGACGACCCGGCTTTTCTGCGCGCCATCGCCACGCCCAAACGCGGCGTGGGCCATCAAACGCTGGGGCAACTGGCCGATTTCGCCGCGCGCGGACACACGTCGCTATTCGGCGCGCTGTTCGCACACAGTCTGGACGCGGCGCTGACCGCGCGCGCCGCCGCCAGTCTGCGCGAATTCGGACGTGCCATCAACGACTTGCAATACCGGGCCGGACACGCCTGCGGCCAAGCCGCCGCGCGGGCGCTGCTGGCCGACTGGCTGGCGGCCATCGGCTATCAGCGCCACTTGGCCGAGCACGCCGACAGTCCCGCGCAAGGCGCGGCGCGCTGGGCCAACGTACTCGATTTCTGCGACTGGATGGCGCGCCGCTGCGGCGGCGTGGTCGAAGACGGCATCCGCACGGCCGAAACCAGCCTGCTCGACGTGGCGCAAACGGTGTCGCTGGTTTCCACGCTGGGCGAGCGCCAGGCCGATGCCGACGTGGTCACGCTCTCCACCCTGCACGCCGCCAAGGGGCTGGAATGGCCGCACGTGATCCTGGTAGGCGTGGTCGAGGGCCTGCTGCCTTTCAAGGCCGACGACGATGCGCCGGAAACCGCCGCGCGCATCGAGGAAGAACGGCGGCTGATGTATGTCGGCATCACGCGCGCGCGGCAAACCCTGACCGTCAGTTGGACCCGGCAACGCAAGCGCGGTCGCGAAATCGCCACCAACCGCCCCAGCCGTTTCATCGCCGAAATGGGTCTGGACCAAACCCCGCCGCGCGCCGACGCACGCGCCCAACTGCGCGCCCTGCGCGCCGAATTCGCCCGCCGCGCGGACATGAACGACGCGCGTTGAACTTTTGGCAAAATTCATCAATTTTTTTGAAGCGATGGGTTTCGTTACGCTCTCCTATCTTGCCTTGCTATTAATTGCCTTATTGCTCTTTGGTCAGATAGCCCGAGAACAAGGAGGCACCGTCGCCGGTTATTGCGTTGAAAGCAATGGTTCGGAAATAGCCGTTTTGCTGGTATCTCCCGGCCGGCGTCAACACAATGGCCGCAAGTCCTGCATAGCTCGATGCGGTGTTGAGCCTGCACGGACTGTCCGAACCGGTGGCTGCATTGACGGCGGTCATGGTCAGCGTGAACATGTTCTTGGCGCTGCCCGGCGTGACCTGTACCATGCTGCCGGACAATTGGCAGACACCCAGTTGAGCCCCAGAGGTGGCGCCGGAAAATCCCCCGTTCGCGTCAACATCGAACGACATGGCATACATGCCGCTGGCAGACCACGTACCTTGCAGGCTCGCGGGCGTAATGGCCAGCGCGTTGGCTAGGCTGTAGGTCAGCGGCCCCCAGGCTACTGGCGTCCCGCCGTTCGTGGAATAGGTGCCATCCATGGAGGTCTGAGGCGTAAAAGTGCCCGATCCCGTCACGGGCTGCGTGGTAATGAATAACGCGGAGGTATCAGAGTTGAAGGTCCAGTTGGTGCCGCTAACCGAGATGCTTCCCCGTATCCATTGCACCAAATCTTTGCGGAACAGCGTTCCGCTCGGAGTGATGAAGGTGTACCCAGAGGTTGATTCGTAAATTCCTTCCCACGCCGAGCCCACAGCAGCGGTCGAGCCTGGATCGGGCTGGGATAGTGCAGGGCCCGGTTCGCTGCCTGCTACCGGCGCATAGGGATTGGAAGGAGGCGTCGCGGGCGTTGTTGGCGCCGGGGGGGTATCTGGCCCCGTGGGTGTTGCTGGCGTGGATGGCGGTGCCGGGGGCGTGTCTGGCGCCGTGGGCGTTGTTGGCGTCTGGGACGGCGTTTCAGGGGTTGTGGGCGTGGATGGCGTCTGCGGGGTTGCCGGGGGGGCGTCGTTGTCGCCCCCGCCTCCGCCGCAACCGTGCAAAGCGCCCAGCACGGCGACCAGCGCCAGCACCCTGAATGTTGACTGTTTCTTATTCATATTCCACTCTCCCTAGTTAAGATCGGTAAAAGTAAAGAGTGTATCAACGATTCGCACCTTCTTCCACTCGGCCAGCAGTTTGTCCGGCGTTATGGTGTCGTCGGTCTCGAAGGGCTGATGGGTCCACGTCCACGGGTTGGTCAGCAGATTCTTGATGGAGTAGTCGGCCTGGAAAGAAAATCACCCCTTACTCCAGATGACGACGGTGCGTAGTTCAGTCTAATAGGATGGGTTGAGCTTTTTGCAAAACCCATTCCTATCTTGCTGCCGATGGTTATTTACTTTCATCTGCAGCAGGCTGCGGAAATTCAAAAATTTCCGAATACACGGTTTTGCTCAATTCGCTCAGATGTATTTTAAGTTCGTCGTGCGCTTTCTGATAGTTCTCCAGCAAACCGGCATAAGTGAAAAAAGTCTGTTCAGAGTCTTTGTAATATTAATCAATGTCGCGCCCCATGAGAAACTTTCCGGACGAGTCCTTAGATAGTGTCGTCACAAAACACCCGGCCAAAGAGCCAAACACCGAATCTGTACTGCCGCCAAGAATGATCCTGTCCTGGGTAATACCACCCAAAGCACTTTTGCACCCAAGCAGATGCGATTCAAGTAAAGCCCAAATGTGATCGTCGATGTCGTGGCGGCGATGGGTAGGCAGTTCTTTACTGGCGCTATTGTTGGGTAAATTCATGGGCCAAACATCGGACAGTTTGCTCGATTTGTCAATTTCGTGACGGCGCTATCTAGTCTCCGCACGAATTGCATGTTCCCGCCATCTTGCACTCGTTCAGGTTGAGCCTCGCAAGACCAGCGCATGTCACCTTTGCTTTTATAATTTTTACTTTCCGAGGAGCGTTGCAGCGTCCCTGCGGGGCGCGAGGCTCGGAATCCTGTTTTTTGCAACGACGCTCAGTGGCCGCTTGCGGCGCTGGCGTGGTGGGCACGCTTGTGCGGCGCGTGCGGCTCGACTTCTGGAGCACACCGCCATGAACGCACCTTTTCATCCCTCTACTGCCACCGAGCATGTAGTGGCCGACCTTGCCCTGGCCGATTGGGGCCGCAAGGAAATCCGCATCGCCGAGACCGAAATGCCCGGTCTGATGGCAATTCGCGCGGAGTTCGCCAAGAGCCAGCCGCTCAAAGGCGCGCGCATTGCCGGGTCGCTCCATATGACGATCCAGACCGCCGTGCTGATTGAAACCCTGCAAGCGCTGGGTGCGCAGGTGCGCTGGGCCTCGTGCAACATTTTTTCGACGCAGGATCATGCGGCGGCGGCCATCGCGGCGGCGGGAACGCCGGTGTTCGCCATCAAGGGCGAAACGCTGGCGCAGTATTGGGACTACACGCACCGCATCTTCGAGTTCGGCTCCAAGGGAGCCGCCGATGAAGGCCCCAACATGATCCTCGACGATGGCGGTGACGCTACGCTGCTGATGCACCTGGGCAAGCGCGCGGAAAGCGACCCGTCGGTTATCGCCAACCCCGCGAGCGAGGAGGAGCGTACGCTGTTCGCAGCCATCAAGGCACGGCTGGCGCAGGACGCCAGCTGGTATAGCCGCAAGGGCGCACAGATTCTTGGCGTGACCGAGGAGACCACCACCGGCGTGCATCGTTTGAACGAAATGTCGGCCAAGGGCGCGCTGCTGTTTCGCGCGATCAACGTCAACGATTCGGTTACCAAGAGCAAGTTCGACAACCTCTACGGTTGCCGTGAGTCGCTGGTCGATGGCATCAAGCGCGCCACCGACGTGATGGTGGCGGGCAAAGTCGCTCTGGTGTGCGGCTATGGCGACGTGGGCAAGGGCAGCGCGCAGGCGCTGCGCGCGCTTTCGGCGCAGGTGTGGGTGACCGAGATCGACCCCATCTGTGCGCTGCAAGCGGCGATGGAAGGCTACCGCGTGGTCACGATGGATGAGGCGTGCAGCCAAGCCGATATTTTCGTCACCTGTACCGGCAACCGCGACGTGATTACCTATGCCCACATGGCGCGCATGAAGGATCAAGCCATCGTCTGCAACATCGGTCACTTCGATAACGAAATCGACGTGGCAAGTCTGGAAGCCCAGTGCCAGTGGGAGGAGATCAAGCCGCAGGTCGATCACGTGATCTTCCCGGACGGCAAGCGCATCATCCTGCTGGCCAAGGGGCGGCTGGTGAACCTGGGCTGCGCCACGGGGCATCCGAGCTACGTGATGTCCTCGTCGTTTGCCAACCAGACGCTGGCGCAGATCGAGCTGTTCACACGCCGCGAGGCGTACCAGCCCGGCAAGGTTTATGTCCTGCCCAAGCACTTGGACGAAAAAGTCGCCCGCCTGCAACTGACCAAGCTGGGCGCGCACCTGACCGAATTGACCAGCGCGCAAGCAGCCTACATCGGCGTGGATAAAAACGGGCCGTATAAAACGGATGCGTATCGGTATTGATTACTGCTGACGGATCCAGGTTTGTGAGCGGCCGAACAGCGAAACGCCGATATAGCCGCGCACCACCAGTTGCTGTCCGCCATCGGTCAGCGACAGCTTGCAGCGATAGACCTGGCCCGATTTCGGATCGAGAACGTCGCCGCCATCCCAGACGGCGCCGTCATGCTTCATCGCGCGAATGATGGTCATACCCAGGATCGGCTGATCCTTGCGCTCGTCGGTGCACTTGGTGCAGCGCACTTTTAGATTGGCGCCCGGCGTCAGCCCCTGGACGACCACGCCCGAGAGCGTGCCGTCGGCGTTCTCGGAAATTTTGACCAGCGCCAAGGGGTGACCGGTTTTGTCGTCCACGGTCTGCCATAAGCCGACCGGGCTGGCGTTCTGCGCGAAAACGGTCCCGGCGCTGACCAGCAGGGCGCCGAGGATGGCGAATTTGCGCAATGCGCGGAGGGTCACGGTCATCATGGCTTTTCTACAAAACGGGGCTGCAAAAACAACGCCCGCACTGCCTAAACGTGCGCCGCAGGTGTTTATCCAAGCAGCCAGACGGCATCATCAAAGGGAGAAGCCCAAAAGGCCGGGCACGGCATGATGGGCGTGTCGCGGCTTCAGTGCGGAATCATCCAGGTCAGCACATATTGTTGTAGCCACACCAGGATGCCCAGCAACACGGTCAGCAAAATCGAGTGCTTGAACGTCTTGGCGAAAACGTGGCCTTCCTTGCCTTTAAGCTCAGTAGTGGCCACGCCGGTCGAGATGTTTTGCGGCGAGATCATTTTGCCCATGACGCCGCCGGACGAGTTGGTGGCGGCCATCAGCACCGGATTCAGGTTCAATTGCTGCGCGGCCACCACTTGCAGGTTGCCGAACAGCGCATTACCCGATGTGTCGCTGCCCGAGAGGAACACGGCGACCCAGCCCAGAAAAGCCGACACCAGCGGAAAAAGCGCGCCCACCGAGGCGACGCCCAGCCCCAGCGTGTAAGTCATGCCCGAATAGTTCATCAGGTACGCCAGCGCGACGATGATGGCTACCGTCAGGATGGCGATGCGCGTTTGCGCCCAGGTATCGACCAGCGCGCGGCCAAATTCGGCGGGTTTGAGCCGCACCACGAACGCCGTGATGATGGCGGAGACCAGAATCGCCGTGCCGGTGGCCAGCGGCTGGAAGTCCCAGATCGCGGCATAGGGCGTTTTGTAGAGCGTGATGAAGACGGCTTTGTCCAAACCCGGCCAAGGGATTTTGGTCTCGCCGATCGTGAACACCTTGACCGTGGTCCATACGATGACCACCACCACCACCACCAGCCACGGATACCAGCCCTGGATGCCGCTGACGCTGGTGCGCTCTTCTGCTTTGAGGGCGCGGTCTATGTTGATGGCAAAGCGCGGGTCGGGAGCGGGCTTCCACACGCGCAGGAAGGCGATGGTCAGAATCAGCGAGACCAGCGCGGCGAGCACATCGGTCAGGCTGTAATTGATGTAGTTGGCCGAGATGAACTGCGCCAGCGCAAAGCTGCCGCCCGCCACCAGTAGCACCGGCCAGATGCGCAGCATGTTGCGCAGGCCGGCGTAGATGCCGATGACGTAGAACGGCAGCAGCAGCGCAAAAATGGGCAATTGACGACCCACCATTTGCCCGAGTGTGTCGGCGTTCAAATGCGTGACCGCGCCCAGCACCGTGATCGGCGCGCCCAGCGCGCCAAAGGCCACCGGCGCGGTGTTGAAGATCAACGTATAGGTGAGCGCCTCCAGCACCGGGAAGCCCAACATGATGAGCAGCGAACTGGTGATGGCAATCGGCGTGCCGAAGCCGGAAATGCCCTCGAACAGACAACCGAAAGAAAAACCGACCACCACCAGCACGATGCGCCGGTCGTTGGGCAGGTTGTCCAGCAGCCACATGCGGAACGCGGCAAAGCGTTGCGAGCGCAGGGCGATGTTGTACAGCAGGATGGCGTTGACCACGATCCACATCACCGGCCACAGCGCGAACACCGCACCGGCGGCAACCGAATTAAGCGCCAGTCCGGCGGGGAACCGCCAGCCGAAAATCGCCACCAGAAGGCCGACCACCAGCCCGGCCAGCGACGCCTGCCAGGCCGGACGCCTGGCCCAGCCGAGCAGCAGCAGCACGGTTGCAATCGGCAGCGCGGCGACGATGAACGAGAACAGCAGGGAATTGCCGATAGGCGTCAATAGCTGGTGAAACATGGGGTCTCCTGGGTGTTATCTGGAATCGGTATATTTGTATATTTGTTACTGCACGGTGCGCTTATCGGTAGACGCACGCTGGTCGGTTCATGATAGGCGAGAGGATTTATTAAACTGAGTGTAATTCTAAGGCAACACCGAACAAGTCCCGCGCGGCTGACACATGCCCGTTTTGGATAGCCCGTCAGATTGTAAACACCTGCATCACCAGCGGGTATCGCGCGGATTTGCAACGCTGCCATGGCGTGAAAGGCGCGATTTCATGTTGAGGTACTTGCGACAGTACACTAGAGCACATAAAAATTGAACGCGCCGCCTCTTTTTTGCGGTTGGTGTTATTGATGGGTAGCCAGCACCATGAATCCGTTTTGCCCGTCGGGCGTGACAGTCATAACGTCAAGTAGCACGGGATCGCTGGGATTGTTGGGTTGATCCTTGGTGGCGATGGTAATGCCCTGAACCGTTGTGCCACTCCCCAGAGTACAACCAGTTCCGCTGAAAGTGATACTGGTGTCGAATACATTTACTGTGCCATGCGGCGTTTGGTGCGGTGTCAAGGTTCCGCTGGCGGAACAGCCATCGGCATTGGCTGGCAAAGTCAAGGTTGAACCGGAAACGGTAATGCCATTCAGGTTGTAGAGAACCTGGCCCGCAGCAGTGGTGCCTGAATAAGTACCGGCTATTAGGGATAGCGATGCCGGATAGTTATAGGCGGAGCTTCCGGTTAATGAAAGCGCCGAACTATCGTCCAGCGTGACATCCATGAAGATTCCCACAGCCTTACCGGAAAGACTGCGACTGGTATTGGGATTGGACGAAGTGTCAAGCATATCAAATTGTGTGAACGATGCCGAAAAAGGCGGGAACATCGTTGAGGTGTTGCTACTATCGATGGTGGCGGAGCCGTGCAGCATGCCCTGTATATGCGCCGAAAAACCAAGGTTGTCAAACGAACCATACAGTCCCCATAACGAACCATCGTCTAAGATGATTATCTGGGTTGCGTAGCTATAGCGAGCCCCAACGGAACCGGTGCTCCATATTCCTTCGATGGCGCTTATTGGCGCGGAGGGGTTGCTTGGTGACGAAGGATTACTGGGGGTGGTTGGGTTATCTGGCGTCGAGGGAGTGCTCGGTGTAGAGGGATTGCTTGGCGAAGAAGGGTTGTCCGGTGAAGAAGGATTACTGGGGGTGAAAGGGTTATCTGGCGTCGATGGGGTGCTCGGTGTAGAGGGGTTGCTTGGCGTGCTGTCATCCCCGCCACCGCCGCCGCAGCCCGCCAACGCCATTGCCGCGCAGATCGACAAGACTGCCAAATAGGTTTTTTTCTGCATGACTGACGCTTCCTTCCGTGAGTTGAAATTAATTGAAACGAAAGTATATGTAAAGATTTGTGTAATCATGTTTGCGTGGGCCATCCTTTAGGCTTAAAAAGAATGAGTTCGTTGTTTTTTGGGCAACATCCGCCAAGTGTGCGACAGGCGGTTTTTACCTATTCCGCCGCCAGCAGCAAAAGACCCGCGCCGCGCCATCCATGACTGCGGCGGCAATCAGTCCCGTTACCGTGCCGCTCAGGTGCGCGGCATAGACTACGTTGAAGCCCCAGTGACTATCGAAAGCCACAGGCGCAGCCCAGCCACGTTCGAGCAGTAGCTTGATGCACAGCCCCACCGCCAGCAGTGCGCCGATGCCGCGCGCGCTGCGCTGTGTGAGCGCGCGCCAAGCAACGATGGCTGCCGCCGCGTGGATCACGCCGGACAATCCGGCATACCATCCGACCGCTGGCCAGAACAGCAGCCCCAGCGTGGTTAGCGGCCAGGCCATGAACAGCGCCAGCGCTTCGCGTGACCGCGCGCCAACGGTG
Organism: Burkholderiaceae bacterium; assembly: GCA_031256125.1. Classification (GTDB taxonomy): domain Bacteria; phylum Pseudomonadota; class Gammaproteobacteria; order Burkholderiales; family Burkholderiaceae_C; genus Ottowia. The sequence continues at coordinate 5,012 of JAIRRE010000081.1, read as the reverse complement.
TGACCCCGCACGCCCACCGCCACCAGCGCCAGCACGTTGCCCAGGGTATGAAACGGCGTGAGGCCGATCAGCGGTGCAGTCCAGGGCGATTGCCGCCAAGCGCCCGCTGACCAGATCCACGGCTGGCAGTTCAGCTAATGGTGCTGTACGCCAGCGCTCAGACATACCCCGGCCAAGGCTAGCGTGCAGCATGCAATCAGCCAGGCGTGGCGGCGGCCCAGGGCGGCAAGTGCGTGGCGCATCCGGCTGCGGCCCCGTTTACCCGAACACCGCGCGCCGCAGCGTCAGGATGGCCTCGCGCTGGGCGGCCAGCGGTTCGGGCGCGACCTGGGTGGGCTGCTCGTCCAAGCGCGCCTTGTGTTGCGCGCGGCGTAACGCGCGGTAGGCGGCGGCGGCCTGTTCGCCGACGCCGGCGGGCAGCAAACCGGCGGCTTCGGCGCGCTGCAACAAAGCGATGTTGCCGGCGTTGGCTTCCAGTTCCGGGTGCCGGGCGGCGTGCGCCAGCACCAGATACTGCGTGGCAAATTCAGCATCGACCATGCCGCCGGGGCTGTGCTTGAGGTCAAACAGCCCGGCCTTGACCGGGTGCGCGGCGCACATACGCTCACGCATGGCGATGATTTCCTGCCGCAAAGCCGCGGTATCGCGCGGCGCGGTGATGACGGCGTGCCGTACTGCATCAAAGCGCGCGCGAATGGCGTCGTTACCCAGCACGCAGCGCGCGCGCGTCATGGCCTGATGTTCCCAAGTCCAGGCGGCGTTGCTGCCGCGCTGCTGCTGGTAGTCGGCGTAGGCATCGACGCTGGTCACCAGCAGCCCCGAATTGCCGTTGGGCCGCAGTTCGGTGTCGATTTCGTAAAGGTCGCCCTCGCCGGTTTTGAGCGTGAGCCAGGTGATGAGCTTGCGCACAAAGGCGGCGTAAATTTCCGGCGCGCTGTCGTCGGCGTCGTCGAACAGGAACACCAGATCGAGGTCGCTGCCGTAACCCAGTTCCTTGCCGCCGAGCTTGCCGTAGGCAACGATGCCCAAGCACGGCGCGTCCAGATGGCGGCGCTTGAGCAGACTCCAGCACCAGCGCGCGGCCACTGCCAGCACCGTGTCGGCCAGCGCCGAAAGATCGTCGGCCACCTGCTCGACCGTGATACGATCTTCCACGTCGCGCACCAGGGTGCGGAAGGTTTCGGCGTGGTGCGCGCGGCGCAGCAAATTCACCAGCTCTTCTTCGTCATCCTCGCTGGTGCGCGCCAGCGCGGCGCGGCGCGCGTCCAGATCACGCGTCAGCGCCTCGGCGTCAAAGCGCTCTTCCAGCAGACCCGGCCCGGCTAGTTCGTCGATAACCCCTGGGTGCCGGATCAGATAGCGCGCGGGCCAGCGCGCCGCGCCCAATACGTGCAGCAGGCGCTCGTGGGTCGCGGGGCGCTCCAGCAATAGCGCCAGATAGCTCTCGCGGCGCAGCAGCGTGTCCATCCAGTCGAGCTGGCGCAACACCGCCTCTGGCGTAATGCGGCCTTCGCGCAGCCAGTTACCGGTGCGCTGCATCAACAGCCGCAGGCGCGTGCGCGCCTGGTCGCGCAGCGCCTGCACGCGCGGTTGATCGCGCCAGTCCGTCAGGCGCTCGCGCAATTCGGACGGAAACAGCGCCAGGACGCTATCAAGGGTCGGAGCCGCCGTGTTCGGTTGCGTCTCTGACGCCGATCCGTCAGCGTCTGACCTGGACTTGGCGCAGCCTTTGTTGCATGCGGGCGGTTCGCCGCCGCCCAGCAGCGCGTCGAACTCTTGCGCCACCCGTTCGCGGTGCGCGTCCAGTTCGGCCAGAAACGCGCCGCTGGTCTGAAACCCCAGCGTGGCGGCGATCCATGTCAAATCGGCATCGGCGGTAGGCAGGACGTGGGTTTGCTGGTCGTCCAGATACTGGATGCGGTGTTCGACCCGGCGCAGAAAAACGTAGGCGCGCGCCAGCGCCGCACCCGTCTCCGGCGGCATCAGACCGGCGCTGACCAGGCGCGGCAGCGCTTGTAACGTGGCGCGGGTGCGCAGTTCCGGGAACTGGCCGCTGCGCACTACTTGCAGCAGTTGCACGGTGAATTCGATTTCGCGGATGCCACCGCGCGAGAGCTTGACATCGTTGGCGCGTTCCGGGCGGCCAGCGCTCTGGCGCATGGCGTGTTCGCGGATTTGCCGGTGCAACTGACGCAGCCCTTCGAATACGCCGTAGTCCAGATAACGCCGGAACACGAATGGAAGCACCACACCGCCGAGCTGTTGTGCGGAACCGTTTTCAATCGCCGCGCACGGGGCCACCACGCGGCTTTTGAGCCAGGCAAAGCGTTCCCATTCGCGCCCGTGCTCCAGCAGATATTCTTCCAGCGCATCGAGCGAACAGGTCACCGGCCCGGAATTGCCGTTGGGCCGCAGCGCCAGATCGACGCGGAACACAAAGCCATGCTCGGTTACTTCGCCGATCAGCGCATACAGGCGCCGCGCCGCGCGGGTGAAGTACTCCTCCACGCTGATGCGCCCGCGCCCCTGCGCGTCGCCGGTGGTTTGGCCGTCGCGGTCGTGGATGTAAATCAGGTCGATGTCGCTGGAGACGTTCAGTTCGCGCCCGCCGAGCTTGCCCATACCGACGATCCACCAATTGGCGCGCTGGCCTTGGTCAGTGATGGGCGCACCGTGGCGCGCATCCAGTTCGACGAAAACTTGCTGCGCGGCAACATCGAGCGCAAGCTCGGCCAGCCACGTCATGCCGTGCGTCACCACTTCCAGCGGCGCACCCTGTTCGCAGTCGAGCGTGGCCAGCCGCTCAATCACCAACTGGCGCAGAACACGCAGCGCGGCGCCCACATCGTTCTGCCCCGGCTGACCGGGTTCGCGCAACCGGGTCAGGCAAGCCAGCATAGTCTCGCGCGTAGGCGCGCCTTCGGGCAGCAAAGCCAATTCCCGCGTATAACGGCGGCGGATACGTTGCACGAAGCGCGAATAATCGGCACCCGCGCCGGACGGCGGAGCCGGGATGTCGGGCGAAACCGAACCAATTGCCGTAACGGGGAGCATAATTTTTTGTTTTGGCAAGGGTTATGAATATGTCGCCGCTGAGCAGCGGGCCTGGTTTTGGCATGGGCCGCGTCGGGCACAAAAGATAAAGTGCGGCGATACCAAAGACAGCGCTGAAGCGAGAGATTTGTTCAGTATTGCCCGAATGCTGGCGCGGGCATTTGCAATGCGGCGGATATGCCGGGCCGGCGAAAATGCGCCATTCGCGTGTAACTGGTTCGACATTGCCTGTACTCTGATTTTCGATAAATCCGTGCCATCCTCACTGTCCGCCATTCGATTCGCCGCTGTCGTGGCGCGCTGGGCCGTCCGAATCGCCTTGGCGCTGTTATTGCTGGCGGCGCTTGCCTGGGGCGTCCTCCATTGGGCGATTGTGCCGCGTATCGACCAATTGCGCCCACGTCTGGAGCGGCTGGCCACGCGCTGGGTTGGCGCGCCAGTGAGTATCGGCGCCATCAGCGCCGAATCCAACGGCTTGACACCCGTCATCGAGCTGACCGGCGTCACGGTGCACGACGCGCAAGGGCGCGCGGGCTTGGCGATCGCGCGCGCGCAAGTGGCGTTTTCCATTACCTCGCTGCTGCGCGGCGGGGTCGAGCAATTGGCGCTGGACGGCCCGCAACTGGACATCCGCCGCACCGCGCAAGGGCGGCTGTTGATCGGCGGTTTGGATATTTCCGGCGATGCCTCGGGCGACACGCGCGCGGCGGACTGGTTTTTCGCCCAGCCGGAATTCGTGGTGCAGGGCGGCGCGGTGCGCTGGATCGACGATACGCGCCCGGACATGCCGCCGGTGGCGCTGTCGAACCTGCGGCTGGTCATTCGCAACGGCCGGTTGCACCATCAACTGCGGCTGGACGCCACGCCAGACAGCGCTTGGGGCGCGCCCTTTACCCTCACCGGGCAATTCCGCCAGCCGATCTTCGCGCGCCACCCGGGCCGCTGGCGCGACTGGAACGGACAGGCTTATGCGTTACTGCCGCGCGTGGACGTATCGCGTTTGCGCCAATACGTCGATCTGCGCGCCGACTGGGGCGTGGAGGTCACGCAAGGTCAGGGCGCGCTGCGGCTGTGGCTGGATGCCCGCCGTGGCCAGATCACCGGCATTACCGCCGATCTGGCGCTGGGCGCGGTGACCGCCACGCTTGGGCCGGAGCTGGAACCGCTGGCGCTGACCTCGCTGTCGGGCCGGGTGGGCTGGCAAAAACACAATGGCCGCGAGGAAATCACCACCCGCAATCTGCGCTTTGCCGACCGCGATGGGCTGATCTGGCCGGGCGGCAATTTCCAGCTCAGTTTTCAGGATGGCGGCGCGGGCGGTATCGGCGGCGGTACGCTGGAAGCCGAACAGCTCGACTTGGGCGTACTGGCCAAAATCGCGCGCCGCCTGCCGCTGCCGCGCCAGGTGCATGAACAACTGGCCCTGCACCCGGTGGCCGGGCGGGTGGAGACGATACAGGCGCACTGGACTGGCAGTATGGACGCGCCGCGCAATTGGCAAGTTTCGGCGCGCGCATCGGACCTGACGGTTGGTGCGCAAGCCTTGCCGTCCAAGCCCGATGGCAAGCCGCGCGCGGGCATTCCTGGTATTGAAGGCGCGCAACTGACAGTGCAGGCCACGCCCGCAGGCGGTCAGGCCGATCTGACGATCAAAGACGGCGCGCTGACATTTCCCGGCGTGTTCGAGCGACCGCGTATCGCGTTGCAAACCCTGACGGCGCGCGCGCAATGGACAGTCAATGCCCAAACTGGTCAGATCGCCGTGGACGTGCCGCAAGCGGCGTTCGCCAACGCCGACGCGACCGGACATTTGCGCGCCAACTGGCACACCGCCACCGGGCAGGGAGATGCGCGCTTTCCAGGCGTGCTCGATCTGGATGGCGTCATCACCCGCGCCGACGGCGCGCGCGTCTGGCGCTACCTGCCGCTGCACATTCCGCAAGCAGCGCGCGACTATG
>JAIRRE010000072.1 GCA_031256125.1 Burkholderiaceae bacterium | reverse complement strand
CGAAAGGATGCCTCCCATGACCGAACGTACGCTGCCCCCGCTGCCCTTTGCCATTGACGCGCTCGCGCCGGCCTACAGCCGCGAGACGCTCGAATACCACCACGGCAAGCATCACAAAGCTTACGTGGACAAGCTCAATGAACTGCAAAAAGGCACCGAGTTCGAGCACCTGACGCTGGAAGAGGTTATTAAAAAATCCTCCGGCGGCATTTATAACCAGGCCGCCCAGATATGGAACCACACGTTCTTCTGGAATTGTCTTAAACCGAATGGCGGCGGCGAGCCGGCGGGCGCGCTGGGCGCAGCCATTGACAAGAAGTGGGGCAGCTTCGCCGACTTCAAAAAGGCATTTGTCGCCAGCGCCGTGGGCAACTTCGGCAGCGGCTGGACATGGCTCATCAAAAAAGCTGACGGCACGCTGGACATCCTCAACACCGGCGCGGCGGGTACGCCGCTCAAAAGCGGCGAGGGCACTGCCTTGCTCACCGTCGATGTATGGGAACACGCCTATTACATCGACTACCGCAACGCGCGCCAGAAATTCGTCGAGACTTTTCTCGACAAGCTGGTGAACTGGGACTTCGCGGCGAAAAATTTCAGCTGAAAGCCGCTGCGGGTTCAGTATCGAGGTAAGCGTGTTGGACTGAATCGCTCGGACAAAACCTGTCAAAAAGCGGTCCGCTGGCCACTTTTTGACGGCGCTGCAACGCGCTCAACGCCCAAACATTTCGCCCTTGAGTTGGGCGCCTGGCTGAATGTGGTGCTGTGCGAACCACCCCTGATTGACCTCCAGCACATAGCGCACTGGCCGGGCCGAGCAGTGGTTGTCCTCCGTCATGGGGGCCATGTCAGCCAGATTGACGATGCTGCCGTCATCGGCAATAAAAGCCGCTGTCAGCGGCAAGCGCGTATTCTTCATCCAGAAGCATTGCACGCCGGGGCGATCGAACACGAACAGCATGCCCTCGTAATCGGGCATCTGGCGGCGGAACATCAACCCCGTTTCCAGCTCCTGCGGCGAACGCGCCACCTGTACGTCCAGGCGATACATACCGACCGCCAGCTGCGTGCGCGGCAAATCCATCTGCGGTTGCCCCTCCGGGGTGGGCTGGGCGTGCAAGGCAACCGCCAGCAGTGCCAAGGCAGCGCCAAACAAGGTAGAGCAAAAAGAGCGGACAGTGGACGTCATGCGCGGCATTATCGTGATCTTGCTTGCACGGCAACATCCACGGAGCACAAGTCGTCTCGCAATGTCGTGTCCAACATTAAACTGCGTTCTGGAACAAACGTGTCTGCCAGGCCAAATATGCGGGTGGCGCGTCCCAAAATAGGAAAGCCCGGCGGGTTTCCCCGGCCGGGCCTGGATACAGGTTATTCACCTTTATTGTAGCAACGGCTCTCACCCCGGATAGCCACAATGGTTCGCATTGTAGCAGGAAATAAGCATGACTAACAAGTTCCTCGGGCAATCTGGCCCATTCACGTTCGGTTTCGATATCGGCATCGCATCGGTCGGATGGTGCGTACTAGGCGAGCAGCGCATCATTGATTTGGGTGTGCGGTGCTTCGACAAGGCCGAGACAGCAGATAAGGGCGAATCGCTCAACTTGGCCCGTCGCACTGCGCGGTTGATGCGCCGCCGTTTGCGTCGCCGCGCTTGGCGGTTAACCAAGCTGGCTCGGCTGCTGACGCGGCAGGGGCTGGTCGGTGATGCCCGGCGATTGCAACAACCCGCCGTGCTCCCACAGATGCCGCAGCTATTGCGCGACGAGGGGCTGGGCCGTATGTTTATACACGAACAACTGGCTGAGCAGATGCCGTGGCAATTGCGCGTGGCAGGGCTGGATCGCCAACTCACGCCTGAAGAATGGGCACGGGTGATCTACCACCTGTGCAAACACCGGGGCTTTCACTGGATCAGCAAAGCCGAAGAGAGAAAAGCCGAAAGCGATAGTAGCGGCGAAGGCGGCAAGGTCAAAAAAGGCTTGGCTGGCACGCGCAAGCTGATGGAGGACAAGGGCTACCGCAGCGCTGCCGAAATGGTGTTGACCGAATTCCCGCAGGCGCAGCGCAATAAGCAAGGTGAATACACCAGGGCGCTTTCCCGCGTCTTGCTGGCCGAAGAACTGGCGCTATTGTTTCAGAAGCAACGTGAACTTGGAAACCGGCACGCATCGCCTGAACTGGAAGCAGCCATTCTGGGCAGCGGCGACCGCAAGAGCGGCTTGTTCTGGGAGCAAAAGCCGCCGCTAACAGGCGTCGATCTGCTCAAAATGCTGGGCCATTGCACTTTCGAGAAGGCTGAATACCGCGCACCCAAGGCCAGCTATACCGCCGAGCGCCATGTCTGGCTAACGCGCCTAATTAACCTGCGGATCGTGGTGGATGGCAACGTCCGGCCATTGAATGATGCCGAGCGCGCCGCCGTTCTGCCATTGCCCTACAGCCAAGCCAGCGATTTGAGCTACAAGCAGGTACGCGCGGCGCTGGTGAAAGCTGGGTTGTTGCCAGAGAGCTTCCGGTTCGCCGGTTTGCGCTACTCCATGCAAGAGGGTGGTAAGGATCCAGAGGCCGAGAAGCTCATCAAACTGCCCGCGTGGCAAGAATTGCGCAAGACGCTCAAGGAAGCAGGGCTGGAAACCGAATGGCAAGGTATGGCGGGCGCGGCTGCTGGCGGAAACCCGGAACAGCTCGACCAGATAGCCTGGGTGCTTAGTGTTTACAAAGACGGCGATGAAGTCGAACGCGAGTTGTGCAAACTGGGTCTGCCCGGCGGCGAGCGAA
>JAIRRE010000057.1 GCA_031256125.1 Burkholderiaceae bacterium | reverse complement strand
GCACCATGCGCCCGGCGGCGCCGTTGTGCCGGCCAATACGGCCGCCCGGCCCGCTTCAGGCAACCTCTCGCCCGTGGCGGTAACCGAACTGACCGGCAAAACGGTCGCGCCGCTGGCCGCGCCCGCCGACCTGTGGGAGCGTATCCGGCGCGGCTTTGCCGTTCCTAACCTTGCTGGTCCTCTGGTGGATAAATGGCAGACGTGGTATCTGTCGCACCCGGAACATCTGGAACAGATGGCCGACCGCTCGCGGCTTTACATCTTCCACGTGGTCGAGGAGTTGGAATTGCGCGGCATGCCCACCGAGCTGGCGCTGCTGCCCTACATCGAATCTGCCTTCAACCCGCTGGCCGTCAGCAGCGCGCGCGCGGCGGGCATGTGGCAATTCACGCCCGCCACCGGCAGCACCTACGAGCTGCGGCAGAACATGCTGCGCGATGATAGGCGCGACGTTATCGCCTCCACCCGCGCGGCGCTGGATTACCTGCAAAAACTGCACGACCAGTTCGGTGACTGGCAGCTGGCGCTGGCGGCCTACAACTGGGGCGAGGGTAACGTGGCTCGCGCCGTCGAGAAAAACCGTGCCGCCGGGCGGCCCACGGATTACGGGCACCTGTCCCTGCCCGCCGAAACGCGCAACTACGTGCCTCAATTGCAGGCCGTCAAAAACATCATCGCCCACCCGGATACCTTCGGCATCGATCTGCCGATGATCGAAAACCACCCGTTTTTCGACACGGTGAACATCACGCAGGACATCGACGTGAGCATGGTTGTGCAACTGGCGCAGGTGCGACTGGAAGACTTCAAGGCGCTCAACCCATCGCTGCGCAAACCCATCATCTTTGCCGCCGGTACGCCGCAAATTCTGCTGCCGTGGGACAACGTCGCCATCTTCAGGGAAAACCTGGCCAAGCAATCGCCGGGGACGCTGGCTACCTGGACAACCTGGGTCGCGCCTTCGACCCTGGCGCCAGCCAAAGCTGCGCAAATGGTAGGCATGAGCGAAGCCGATTTGCGCGCTATCAACAATATTCCGCGCGGTATGCTGGTCAAGGCCGGCTCCACGCTGCTGGTGCGCCGCAAAGATGGTTCGCCCACCGTCGCGCCGCTGGCGGAGGTGGACAACGCCCGGCTGGCGCTTGCGCCCGCCACTGTCCTCAAGCGCGTTACCGTGCGCGCCCGCAGCGGCGACACCATTGCCCGCGTGGCTGCGCGCTACGACTTGCCCGCCGCCACTGTCGCCGGGTGGAACCACAAACGCGAGGCTACGCACCTGACGCGTTGGGAGCCGGTTACCTTGTATTTGCCCATGCGCGCCGGGCATGAGATTCACGCCGGCCACCACAGTCGCGCAGGCGGGGCGCTAGCCCGCGCCGAACGGCTGCATGGCCGCAAAGCCACTCATGCGCAACGGAGCAAAGTAACGCGCTCCGGCAAAGCCAAGGCAGCAGGCGCGAGTCGGAAGAAGCATAAAAAGCACTGACGTTGTGGCGTTGCCGTGGCCAAGTATCGCGCTGCCGGCGGTCGCGGTTTTCCCGACAGGTCTGGCGTGACGCCAGCGCGGCCCGCCGGGTTATCCGTGCCAGCGGGTTGGCCGGTCGATTTCCGCGCCGATGCAGTCGAAGTCGCGCGGCGGCTGATCGGCGTGACCTTGCTGATCGAAGGCATAGGCGGCGTGATCGTGGAAGCCGAGGCTTACGATGCCGACGATCCGGCCTCGCATTGCTACGGCGGATTGACGCCACGCAACGCCGCCATGTTCGGCCCGCCAGGTCATGCCTATGTCTATCGCTCCTACGGCATCCACTGGTGCCTGAATTTCGTTTGCCGCGAAACCGGTCACGGCGCCGGGGTGTTGATCCGTGCGCTGCAACCTACCCACGGCATTGCCCGAATGCAAGCGCGGCGCGGCATTGAGGATACGCGCCTACTGTGCGCCGGGCCAGGGCGGCTGTGCCAGGCGCTGGCCGTGACGCGCCAGCAACACGGTGGCGCGCCGCTCGATATTCCACCGTTTGCGTTGCACGCGCCCGAACGTTCCCTGCCCGCCGCTGCCATTGCGCGCGGCCCGCGCATCGGCATCAGCCGCGCCACTGAGCGCCTGTGGCGCTTTGGCTTAAAGGATTCGCCGTTTTTGAGCCGGAAGTTTTAGAGCAATACCTCATCCAGTCTGCGCGGGCTGACGCGCCCGGATTTGAGCTGGGATGCAAAGCGCAGCGATACCCTGGGCTGTTCTTCAAAGAAGAACTCGCATAACCCTTACCGGGCTATAAACAATGGATCACTGTTTTGGGGCGCGCTTGGGCTGCTGAGCGGCGCTATGGCTGGTCTTGGCGCCTGATTTAACACCGGTCTTACCCTTGACTTTGCCGTGCTTTCCGGCGTGTTTGCCGTGGACGGTGGCGCGCTTCTTGGTGTGTTTGCCGTGGGTTGCTGCGCCGCGGTGGCGCCCGGCGGGGGCAGCGCTGCTGGTTTCCTCCGGTACGGACGGGACCGCGATCACG
>JAIRRE010000018.1 GCA_031256125.1 Burkholderiaceae bacterium | reverse complement strand
ACAGCACCTTGCCTGCAAAAATTCCAGCCGCCTGCCAGTACTGGTGGTAGCCGCTGCCTACGAGGCCGCAGGGATACGATTGGCGGAGAACATGATGCCGCTGAATGCGCACAATGCTGCCGATTTGCAGACAGGTTCATTGGGCGATGTCGAAGTCTGTTTAGCGAATGATGATGCTATCGTTACCGTCTATGAAATGAAAATGAAGCGTGTAACACAAAACGACGTTGATGCCGCTGTCGCCAAGATAGCCAGAGCGCCAAATCAAATTCATAACTACTTGTTTATTACAACAGATGTCATAGACCCATCCGTTTCTGAATATGCTGCAACGATTTATGATAAAACAAATGGTACTGAAATCGCTATTCTTGATTGTATGGGATTTTTACGCCATTTTTTGCATCTGTTTCATCGCATTCGTGCAGATTACTTAAACACCTACCAAATACTTGTTTTAAATAAACCTAATTCGGCAGTCAGCCAAGCATTGAAAGAGGCATTTCTGGCCCTCCGGCAAGCTGCCGAGACAGGTTAGTAGTTAAACACGGGGTGATTTGCACTCGCTTTGCTGAGCATGCGTAATTTCAACCCTGAAACTCGCAATGAACGACCAATTTTCTTTACTGATCGAACGCGCCCAACAGCTCATCGACCGCATCGAGGCCATCTTGCCCAAACCGCTCGCCGCGCCCGACTGGAACGCAGCCGTGGCTTGGCGCTACCGCAAGCGCGCCAACGGAATGGGTGCGCTGGAGCCGGTGCGGCATGTGGGCAACATCGCGCTGGCTGACCTCAAGGAAATCAACGCACAAAAAGAAAAAATCGAGCGCAACACGCGCCAGTTCGTCGAGGGGCGACCGGCCAACAACGTGCTACTGACCGGGGCGCGCGGCACCGGCAAATCCTCGCTCATCAAGGCGTGCCTGAACGGCTACGCGCCGCGCGGCCTGCGCTTGATCGAAGTGGACAAGACCGATCTGATCGACCTGCCCGACATCGTGGACGTGGTGGCCGGACGGCCCGAAAAATTCATCATCTATTGCGACGATCTGAGCTTTGAGGAGGGCGAAGCGGGCTACAAAGCGCTCAAGAGCATTCTGGACGGCTCGGTAGCCGCCAGCACGCCCAACGTGCTGGTGTATGCCACCAGCAACCGCCGCCACCTGCTGCCCGAGTACATGAAGGAGAACCTCACCTACACCCACACCGAGGATGGCGAAGTGCATCCCGGAGAAGGCGTGGAAGAAAAAATTTCGCTGTCCGAACGCTTCGGCCTGTGGGTGAGTTTTTATCCGTTCAGTCAGGATGAATACTTGGTTATCACCGCGCAATGGCTGGCTGCGCTGGGCGCTAACGCTACACAAATAGAAGCGGCTCGGCCCGATGCGCTAGTCTGGGCGCTGGAGCGCGGTTCGCGCTCCGGGCGCGTGGCCTACCAGTTCGCGCGCGACTACATGGGGCGCGCGGCGGCATGACGCAGCCGCCGCTGGTGGCCGACCCGCAACTGCCGCGTACCGACGCGAATAACAGTACAGCGGCGCACTGCCGTCCGGTGGTCGAAGTTGCCGTCGGCGTGTTGTTCGATGCGCACGGGCAGTTCCTGCTGACCTCGCGCCCGACCGGTAAGGTCTATGCCGGCTATTGGGAATTTCCCGGCGGCAAGCTCGAAGCGGGCGAAACCGTCGAGCAGGCGCTGATCCGCGAGCTACGCGAAGAACTGGGTATCGAGGTACCACCCGAAACCATCACTCGCTGGCGTGAACAGATGGTCGATTACCCGCACGCGCTGGTGCGCCTGCATTTTTGCCGCGTCACCGGCTGGCGCGGCGCGCTGCAAATGCGCGAAGGCCAACACTACGCCTGGAGCCGCCTGCCGGTCACGGTCGAACCGATCCTGCCCGGCGCGTTGCCGGTGCTGGACTGGCTGGCCCAAAATTAAATTTTGTGCGGATGCAGTGATAACCCTTTATGAAATACGTTTTATGGCCTGCAAACTCATCGAACAGCCTGGCCGGGTAATCATTCGCTCCGGCTGGATATGGCGTGTCTGGGCTGCGATATGTGTGTGCTTTTTTCTAGCCATCTCTGGAGGTTGGTGGTTGATTACCACAAAAGTGTTGCTTGGCGGATGGTATTTTGACGGTGAATTTTTTTCAGTGAAGTCAGGCATGGGCTTGGGCTTGGCTGCCTGGTTCTTGATTGGCTCTCTCTTAATGGCCCTTCTTTTGCTTTTGGGCACCTCATTTCCTACATTCTCAATTCGTGCCAATGGCTGGGTATGGACAGGGCTGGGAGCCTGGCGGTTTCCAGGCTCCATGCGCGTGCGTTGCGTTTTGAGGGGGAAAGGTTGGCCGTCGTTTGAGTTGAGTTACGGCGCAGCCAACTTTTACATGGCAAGTTACGGTTCAGCCGATCAAACCGTGAATTGTGCGGACCAACTCACTCAGTGGGCGCGCAGGCGGATCGGCGGCATTCCCGGTAACGATCAGGCACAAAAAGACAATTTCATGGTCAAGTGGGGTTGGGGTTATTTTGCAATGCTTGTCATTGGCGCGCTTGTCATGACGGACCCATTCCACATCGACCGTTATTACTTGAACGAACACGCCAAGTTTGGCGTCTGGGCCGTTGGCGCGGCGACGGGGTTTGCGGTAGTAGGCTTGGCTGTCGCAGGTTGGCATTGGATCAGGCTTGACCGGCGAGAAATCAAAGCGAGCATGGTTATTTGGGTAATGGATGTATTGGCTGCGCTGCTACTGGTGGCCGCCGGATGCAGCATTGCCATGTACTTCGGACAGGTTCAAGACATGCAAGCACGTCCTTTCCATGGACTTACTTTGCGGCAGCCCGTGCATTATTACTACGCTCCGGACAGCAAGTCTTGTTCGTTGAGCCTTGATATCCAGGAGCCGACATTGGGCCGAACCATAAGCTACGACGTTGGATGTGACCAGCTCAGTTATTGGAAGGGCGCAGCAGGTATGGAGGTGCATCAGGCCGAAAACGAACTGGGCGTGCATATCCAGTCCGTGCGCCGCATCGATCCTAAAAACAGCAGTTGACTGCTTCTTGCCTCTGCAACCTTGACACAACGGCTTTTTCTTTCGATTAAAAGTTCACTGTTTGGGTGAGATTGTTATGCACCCGCCAGCTATCGTTTCTAGGGTGAACGACTGTTCCGAGGATCAGTAGTGGTAACAGCCTTGCAGGAATTCGATGCGACCAGTCTTGACCAGATAGGCACAGCGATGCTCCTGCGTGATACGGCGCGACCAGGCATTTGAGCGGTTCGGGTTTGCCGATGCCATCGAAGGAATCGCGCCGTGCGGTTCACGCAAAACCGGCTCGGCCCGCACTGGCCGAGGCGCTTGGCCGTGCGTTGTGCAAAGTGTTGGGCGTGCTGCCGCCGCTGATGCGCAACCGGGTCGCGTCGCTGGCCCTCCATGCGCCGCCTGCGCAATTGCGACGCCAACGGTACCGAAAGCGAGCACATTGTCCATCGCTGGGCTGCTTCTATTGGGGCGATAGCTGGACGCTCGGCACCTGGTGTGAACTGCGCGCTGATTTCCGCGGTTTCCGCATGGACCGGATTGCCGCCCTGCACCCGCTGGATGCGCATTTCCGCAACGAGCCGGGCCGCCACGCTCGCGGACTTTTTGCGTCACGTCAGTGCGGACATGATGCACTTGCGCGGGCAATTGTGCTGACCCGATCTTCACTTTTAACGTACCAAAACCGCGCTGGTTAAGCGCTGCCTTGAAGCGCTAACGAGGCCGTTGCCGGACTCAAACCACCAGCCGATACCCCACCCCCGTTTCGGTGAGCAGATGGCGCGGCTGCGCTGGATCGGTTTCGAGCTTATGGCGCAGATGGCCCATGTAGATGCGCAGGTAGTGGCTTTGATCCGATTGCGCCGGCCCCCAGACTTCGCGCAAGAGCTGGCGCTGCGTGAGCACGCGGCCCGCATTAGCAAGCAGCGCCGCGAGCAGGCGGTATTCGATGGGCGTGAGGTGCACTTCAGCCCCCGCGCGGCGCACCAGGCGCGCGGCGCGGTCCACTTCCACATCGCCGAAGCGGAACACGGCCTGCGCGTCTTC
>JAIRRE010000346.1 GCA_031256125.1 Burkholderiaceae bacterium | reverse complement strand
GCGATGGAGAAGATGCGCGCGATTTCCTTGTTGCTGGCGCCGCGCGCAATTTCGGCCAGGATTTGCAGCTCGCGCGGCGATAGTGAGTCGATCGGATCGCTCTGCGCCACGGGCGGCGGCGCGGCGGCGCCTTGGCGCAGCGTCTGGTAGGCGGTGGCCAGCTTGCCGGCCATTTCCGGGCTGATCGGCGATTCTCCCCGGTGCACCCGGACAATGGATTCGGCCAGCACTTCTATATCCACCGTCTTGAGCAGATAGCCGCTGGCGCCGCGCATCAGCGCGGTGGCCAGGTCTTCGGCCTCCTCGCTGACGGTGAGCATGAGGACGCGCGCCTGCGGCGCGGTCTCGCGCAGGCCGGGCAGCGCATCGACGCCTTCGACACCGGGCAAGTGGTTGTCCAGCAGGATCACGTCGGGCTGGAGTTGTAGCGCCAGCCGCTGCGCCTCGCCCGCGTCGCCCGCTTCGCCCACCACCGCCAGTTGCGGCTGGGAGGCCAGCAACGCGATCAGGCCGCGGCGAAACAGCGTGTGGTCGTCAACCACCAGGATACGGATCGGAGCGTCGGTGTTCATGGCTCATCATCATGCCGTGGCGGCGTCCAGGGTAGCCTTGGCTTCCGCGTCATTTCTGGCCGTTACCGGTTGCGGCAGGATCAATGCCACGCAAGTGCCCGAACCGGGAACGGCCGTCACGTCGATGGTGGCGCCGATGCGTTCGGCACGCTCGCGCATGATGCGCAAGCCGACGTGGGTTTCGTCGCTCATCAGGTGCGCGGTGTCGAAGCCGCAGCCATCGTCACAGATTTCCAGCCGCCACTGTTGCAGACCGCGTTCGACTTCGACCGAGACCGCGCGCGCGCCGGCGTGCTTGCGCACGTTGGACAGAGCCTCCTGCACCACATGCAGCACCTGCACTTGCATGTCCGCCGGCAGCGGTAAACCTTGGCCCTGTACCGACAGATGCGTTTGCAAGCCGGTTTGATGCTCGAATTTGGTCAGCGCTGTGCGCAGCGCCAGCAAGGTGTCTTGTGCGTTGGCGCGGGTGCGGAAGTGCACCAGCAGTTCGCGCACGTCGGCCAGGCTTTCGCGGATGCCGGTATCGAGTTCGCCCAGCGTGCGCTCGATGGCGGGCGCATCGCCGCGCTGCATGGCATCGCGCAGCAAGCTGATTTGAATTTTCTGGAACGTCAGGTTTTGCGCGATTGAGTCGTGCAATTCGCGCGCCAGCAGGCCGCGTTCTTCGGCTACCGCGGCCTCGCGTTCGAGCGCTCCCACGCGCAGGCTCTCCGCCGCGCTGGACAGATGCTTGGACAGCGCTTCCAGCAACGCGCAGTCTTCCGCGCCGGGTTCGCACGGTTCGCGGTAGAACAGGTCAATGCACCCGACCAGCCGGTCGTGCTGCTGGATCGGCACGCATACCATCGACTGAAAACCGGCCTGTTGACAGGTGCGCAGCAACCCTGACATAGATGTCGCGCCCGCCGCGGTTATCGAAACCACGCGCGTGCATGCCTGAACCTGATTCTGGGGCGCACCGCACAGGCATTGGCTGACAGGCACGCTGTGCTGGCGCTCGGCCAACTCGGCGGACAAGCCATCGCTGGCCAGCAGCAGATAGTTGCCGCACGACTCATCGACCCAGCGTAGCGCACAAGCGTCAGCACGGGCCACATGGCGCAACTGGCGCGCGTAGCCATCGGCCAACTCACCCAGCGAACCGGCGCTGACGGCCAGCGATACCGCTTGATACAACTGCGTCAGCCGTTCGCGCTCGATTTGCAGGCTGAGTGTTTTTTCGTCCACCCGCGCTTCGAGGTCGCGGTAAAAGTCTTGCAGGGTTTCGGCCATCAGGTTGAAGTCGCTCGCCAGTATGCCGAACTCGTCGTTGGAATGCACCTCCACCCGCGCCGCCAGATCGCCCTTGCGGATGCGCTCGACGCTCTCTTGCAGACGCGCCAGCGGATTGAGCACAAAGCTCCAGGCGGCCAAAATCAGCGCGATCCCGCTGGCAACCACGGCGCCGGTAATAACAAACTGGAGGGTATTGAGCAGCGCCGTCCAGTTTTCGACCTGATGCTCGATGGCCAGCACGAAGGTGTCGATGGTGGCGACAAAGTTGCTGGCTTGCGCCGCCAGTGCGTCGGGCGCGGGTGGATTCGGGGCGCTCCATTGCGCGCGCAGCACTTCCCAACCCTGACGCACGTTGCGCAATGTTTCCTGGGAACGCATCTCGCGCGGCACGAACAGCGGACGCGCGGAGTCGCCGTTTTGCAATAAATCCAGCGAAACCTGGAACTGCTTGAACAATTCGGGCGCGCGCGCACGCTCCTGCTGCGGCGAAGACAAGGTTTGCGCCAGCCGCCAGGTTTCCATCCGCAACCGCCCAGCCTCGTTGATTGCCCCCGCGCCGCCTTCCAATTGCCAGCCTACCCACAGCGTGACACCGACCGAGGCCAGCGCCACTATGAACAACAGGATGCCCAGCAGGCCCAACTTGGCTGACAGGGGAAGCGCGGGTGCTTGATTGTTCACAGGGGGTACTTTACCGGTTCCGATACAACGTCGCGGCAAAACCCGCAGACTGGTTTGCCACTCAAAACCGCACCGCACGGAAACTTAAGGCAACGTCTCATGCCGGACTTATTCAGCGTGGCTTTAACCTAAAAACAGCAGTTGATCGCTTCTTTGCCTTGACAACCCGCGCATGGACACAACGTTTTTTAGCCTTAACGAGGCTCACTATTTGGATGAGACCGCTATCCACCCGCCGTTTTTAGGTTTAAAAATCCCAATCCGCATCCACCGCATCGCCCACGCGCAGCGTTTGACCCACGCCTTCCAAGATGATGGCGTTCATGCCGAAGGTCAGTGCGCCGTTCATGCGCGGGTCGGCACGGTAGCCGGAAAGCGCGGCCAGCACGCACGGATCGGACTTGGCGGTGTCCGGGTCGATGTCGGGAATCGGGCAGCGCGTGCAAGGCTTGACCGGTTTGAGCCGCACCAGGCCGCCGGCTTGCGTGGCGATGCGGATTTCCGACAAACGATCCTCGTCGTGCGCCTCCAGGCCAGACAGCACCAAACTGGGCCGAAAGCGCGCTACGGTCACGGGCGACTTACCCGGATCGGCGGCGTCCAAGCGCCGGTTGAGTTCGGTGACGGCCGTATCGCTGAGTACCAGCAGCGGGTAGCCATCGGCAAACTGGTTTACGGCCTTGATACCCTGGGTCCATTTCAGATCGGACAAGCGCTGTACGGCGGGGTTGAAGCGCGCCAGCCGTAAATCGGACTTTTGCAAAAAGTCACTGAACTACTGCGCCGCCGCATCGCCCGCGTCCCAGGCATTGACCGTGTGCTGCCACACCTGTGCGCACAGCGGTTTTTTCTCGGCGGGTTCCAGGGGCAGGTGTAGCGGCGGCATACCCGGCGCGTTCAGCGTCAGGCCGTCCGGGCCAATGCGGGGCCGCACCAGCGCCATGCGCGGCCACTGGCGCTGCGTGAGAAACGAGCTTTGCGCGTCCACCACCATCCAGGCGCGATCCAGCGCCAATCCTGCGGGGCCGAGTTGCACCGTGTCCAGCGCCACCCCGGCGCAGGACTTGACCGGGTAAACGTACAGCCCGGCGACACGGGCCTGCACCTCGCCGCTGACGCAAGGGGGTTCAGTCATTGGAATTCTTTCCTCAAACGCTCCCTCACCCCGCGTTACTTAATCATTGGAGACGGGCCGAGAGGAAAGCGGTTACCTGCGCAGTACCACCTTAAAAAACCGGGCGCGGCCCCTCCCGCCCGCAGATGGTTGCCCTCAGTGCAAGCCGGAAATGTAATCAGCCAGCGCCTTGATCTCGCGGTCGTTCAACTTAGCGGCCACGCCAGCCATCACCGCGTTGTTCTTGCGCGTGCCATCGCGGAAGCCAGTCAGCTGCGCCGTCACATATTCCGGGAACTGGCCGGCCAGACGCGGGTACTGCGCCGGAATGCCCGCGCCATCCGGGCTGTGGCAACTGGCGCAGGGAGGAATGCGGCGGTCCATGATGCCGCCGCGGTAAATCTTCTCGCCCAGCGCCAGCAACGACGGGTCATGCGCCACGCCAGCGACGGGCGGTTGCTGGCTCACCCAGGCGGCGACATTGCGCATGTCCTGATCGCTGAGCGTGGAGGCCATCGGCTTCATGATGGGGTTGTCGCGTACACCGGATTTCAATTCGGTCAACTGCTTGACGATGTATTCCGGGAATTGGTGCGCCAGCCGCGGCTGGGTCGGCAGCGCGGCAACGCCACTCGCGTTCGGCCCATGGCAGGCAATACAGACGCCGCCGAAAGTCGCTGCACCCTTGACCGGATCGGGCTTGGGCGCATCGGCGGCAGATGCGGTGGTGGCGAGCAGCGCGACGGCAAACAGGACGGCGGGCGACTTCATCATGGGTGAGCACAGTGGCGGGGAAGAAAAACTGCGCAATTCTACAATGCACGCTCTGTCAACCGATGTCTACCACTCCATCCGCCTCATCCGCCGCCCCGGCGCAGCAGCCGCGCCAACCCGCGCCTACGGACGCCGCCCGCGCCGCAGACGCGCTGGGCTGGCTGCACACCGCGCGTTTCCTCACCACCGCCGCGCAATTGGATCA
>JAIRRE010000345.1 GCA_031256125.1 Burkholderiaceae bacterium | reverse complement strand
GTTGCGGGTCCATGCCGCCGTAGAAGATGCTATCGGGCGCCTTGCCTTTGATGGCGGTCAGGATCGCCATGAAATCGGTAGCCTTGTCGGTGGTGTATTCCTGATCGACCACCTGCATCCCCCGCTCCTTGGCAACCTTGGCGAAGATATCGGCCAGCCCTTCGCCATAGGCGGTGCGGTCGTCAATCACCGCCACTTTTTTCAGATGCATCGTGTCGGCGGCGTACTTGGCCAGGCCTGCGCCCAATGTGTTGTCGTTGGCGATGATGCGGTAAGTGGTGTTCCAGCCCGGCTTGGTCAGATCCGGGTTGGTTGCCGCGCCAGTGACGTGCGGAATACCGCAATCGTGGTAAATGCGCGCAGCCGGGATGGTGGCGCCGGAATTGAGGTGCCCGACAACCCCGGCAACTTTGGCGTCGCACAGTTTCTGCGCCACGTCGGTGGCTTGCTTGGGGTCGGCGGCATCGTCCTCGGCGTCGATCTGGAAGCGCACGTGCTTGCCAGCGATCACCGGGTGCTGCGCGTTGACCTCATCGACGGCCATTTGCGCGCCGTTGAGCATGTCCTTGCCAAACGGCGCCTGCGGGCCGGACATCGGCGCGACGTGGCCGATGGTGACGACCTGCACCGCCTGGGCCGCCGCCAGGCCAGGCGTGCCGACGGCAGCAGCCAACGCCAGTACGGCGGCCATTTTCAGCGGATGTTTCAATTGCATGTGTGTCTCCCTAAAAAAACGTCGCGCCGCAATTGCGCTGCGCCGACCAGTCAACCATACCGCAAATCCAGGCCATGTTCCGTGCTCATCGCTACAAGGACATTCTTATAAAGGCAACGCCTCACACAGTCTGCGCGAACTGGCGCGCTTGGATTTGAGATGGAATGCGAGGCGCAAGGCGCAGCGATATCCGGCGGTATCGCCAGCATTTGCAACAAAGCAAGAAACGCCCACAGCCAAGATGCGCCAGCCGCCAGGAATTTATTCAGCGTTGACTCAACGTCGAAAACCGGCTTCTGCTCTTCAAGCGGCGGGATTTTCCGGTGTGTTCATCCACCGCGCCACCTGTGTCTGGGCGACTTGCAACGCGGCCTGGTTGGGCAGTTCAATCGCCAGCACCTTCTGCCGCCCCGCCGCGCCATGCAGCAGTTGGACCTGCTGCCGCGCCACGCCGAACGCCTGCGCGGCCCATGCCACCAGCGCGGCGTTGGCCTTGCCATCGACCGGCGGCGCGGCTAGCCGCACGCGCAACGCCGCGCCATGTGCGCCCGCCGCTTCGGTGCGTTGCGCGCCCGGCGTGGCGTGGATCGACAGTTTGAGCGTATAGGTCATGCGGGCAATCATCACGGCAAGCTGGTGCGTGCAATCAGTGCGATGGCGCAGATCGCCAGCATGATCGCGCCACGGTTGATCCAGGTCAGCCGTTCGCCAAACCCAACGGCGCCGACCAAGGCAGCCAGCGCCACCACGCCGATGTTCATGCTTGCGAACACGGCCGCCGGCTGGTTGGGCAGCGCGCGATGGGCGGACACATAAAAAACGATGTTGCCGAAGTTGAGCGCGCCCAGCAACAGGCCAACGACCAAACTGCGCCAAGTCAATCGCACCGCGCCGCGCCAGACACGCAGCGCCTGCCACACCGCCATACCGATGAACGCAAGCACAAAGCTGACCTGGAGCGAAGCCGTGAACGGCGTTCCCGCCACGGCAATCTGTTTAAGCATTACATCGACTGCGGCAAAGCCGACCCATACCGCGATCAGCACTGGCAGCGCGCTGCCGGATTTTCCCGTCCGCTCATGGCTTGGGCGTGACAGGATGCCAAGCATCGCCAGCAGGCCCAATGCCAGTCCGCAGAGCTTGCTCGTACCCGCTGGCTCGCCGAACAGAAAAAAGGCCGCGAGTAACGACAGCAGCAGCGACAAGCGCTGTGCGATCTCGGTGCGCACGATTCCGGCCCGCCGCACGCTGACCGCCAGCATCAGAAATAGCAACGGCAGCACAACCGCCAACCCCAGCAATGCCAGCCACGGCACGCCCGGTTGCGCCAGACTTGCAGGCAGCGGTTGCCATATCAGCGCGCAAAGCGCGGAAGCCGCCAAGTAATTCCATGTGACCGCCTGGGCGACATCGACATCGAACCGCCGCACGACCTTGAGCAACACGGAAACCAGTACGCTGCAAACGGCACTGAGCAGAACGAAAAGCATCGGACAGCGGTGAGAAGCAAATCATGCGTTCCAATGAAAAAGGGTTAGCACTAGGACGTGCTAACCCTTCTCGATACTGGTGCGGCTGGCAGGATTCGAACCCACGACCCCTTGGTTCGTAGCCAAGTACTCTATCCAACTGAGCTACAGCCGCGCTGAACTGTGTATTATATAAAGTTTTGGTCGGCGTGGCGGGATTCGAACTCGCGACCCCTTGCACCCCATGCAAGTGCGCTACCAGGCTGCGCTACACGCCGAGAATTGAGAATTATAGCGTCAGTAGTTCGCCAATGGCGAGCAACTCCGCGCGCAGTTCGGGTACGGAGAATGGAACGGTGCTTTCTTCCTTCTCTTCAATCGCCGTCAAGGCGGCATCGGCCACGTCAACCGTCGCCGTATCCGGATGGCCCTCTTGCAAACGCAGGCGTGCG
>JAIRRE010000338.1 GCA_031256125.1 Burkholderiaceae bacterium | reverse complement strand
GTTGTCCGGCCCGATGGCCGTTGGCGGGGGAGTTTCCCAGTCGAGCGCCAGCACGGTGACGTTGTCCGATTCGGCGCCCGCGCGGTCCAGCGCCATGGCGACCAGTTCAGGCGCGGCCTGATCGACCGGCGCGCTCGAGAGCACGTGCACGATGTCCGGGTCATTGACGCTGCTCCACAGGCCATCGGAGCACAGCAACACCTTGTCGCCCGGCGCCAGCGTTATCGGCCCGCCCACGTCGTATATGGGCCGCACAGTGGAACCCAGGCAGGTGAACAGCACATTGCGACTGATGTCCGGTGGAATGGCGGTGCCGGTGGTGTTTTGCACTTCCAGATAAGAGTGGTCGCGCGTGCGCGTGAGCAACTGGCCGCGGCGCACGGCGTACAGGCGCGAGTCGCCGCAGTGCGTCCAGTGCAGGCGGCCCGATTGGATCAGTCCCGCCACCACGGTGGTGCGGGGTGTTTCCATCATGCCGCGTGTGCTGGCGTAGCGGATGATCTGGTGATGCGCGGCCATGACGGCATTGGCCAGGAAGGTTGCCGGGTCGCGCACCTGCGGCTTGGCCTCGCGCTGGAAGCGCGCCGAAAACACTTGCAGCGCAATTTGCGCCGCCACTTCGCCTTGAGGATGGCCGCCCATGCCGTCGGCCAGCACGAACAGGGCCGCGTCCCGCGTGTAGCTGTAACCCATGCGGTCTTCGTTTTTTTCCCGGCCGCCCTGGCGGCTCAACTGAAATACCAGGAATTTCATGGCGGTGTTTTTTATCTGGCGGGTTTTTTCTTCGATTCGGAGAACTTGTCGATTTGCAGCCGCACCCGCTCGGTTATGGACAGACTGGTGTAGTGGTGTTCGCTTTCGCGTACCAGTTCCTTTTGCAGCGTGAAGACCGATTGCGGGCGCGACAGCGGATCCAGCGCCATGCACCACTGCACGACCTCGATCAGGTTGTCCGAATACATGCCCCGCATACGCGAGAGCGCCAGCGTCAGGCGGTCTTTCTCCTGCCGCTGGGGCGCGTCGCTGGGCGGGTAGCCGCGCATGCACGAGTACATGCACGCGCCGATGGCGTAAATGTCCGTCCACGGCCCCATGCTGGTGTCGCGCCGGTACATCTCCGGCGCGGCAAAGCCGGGCGTGTACATCGGGCGCACGAAGTTGTTGCCCTTGTTGATGACCTCGCGCGCCGCGCCAAAGTCAATGAGCACCGCGTGGTTGTCCTCGGTGATAAAAATGTTGGCCGGCTTGATGTCCAGATGCAGCATCTTGTTCTGGTGCACGATGCGCAAGCCGCGCAGCACCTCGTCGAACAGGCTGCGGATGGTCGATTCGCGCAGCACTTTTTCTTTTTTCAGCTCGCGCGCGGTAACGATGAAATCCTGTAGCGAATCGCCATCCAGGTAATCCATCACCATGTAAACGGTCTCGTTCTGGCGCAGGAAGTTGAGCACGCCCACCACCGAGGGGTGCGAAATCTGCGCCAGCGCCCGGCCTTCCTCGAAAAAGCTCTTGAGGCCTAGGCGATAAAGCGAAGTTTTTTCCGGCGCCACGTGAGGCACCAACTCTCCGGGCTGACGCGTGGCCAGGGACGCGGGCAGGTATTCTTTAATGGCAACCTGCTGCCCGTCCTTGTCCACCGCTTGATAGACCACGCCAAAACCGCCCGATGCGATTTTGCGCAGCACGCGGTAGCCGCCGATCTCGATATTGGGCGGCAGGGGCGCAGGTTTGGGCTTGGGCTTGGCGGTGGGGGCGGCGGTCGTCATAAACTGCGCCACATCTCCATCGGATGAATCGGAAAAGGAAGCAGCATGGCAGTTTACAGTATGACCGGCTACGCCAGCGGACAAACGCTGGCCGCCGAAATGGCCCCAGCCGAGAACGGCGCGACGCCCGAAGATGCCGCCGCGCCCACGCCACAGGCTCCGCAGACTTGGCGGCTGGGCGTTGAAATGCGCGCCGTCAATGGCCGTTTTCTGGACCTGACGCTGCGCCTGCCCGACGAACTGCGCGCGCAGGAGCCGTTGCTGCGGGAGCTGATTGCGCAGCGCGTGAAGCGCGGCAAAGTCGAACTGCGTGTCACCTTCGACGCGGGCGTTGCCGTCCAAATCGCCGCGCCCGCGCCAATGCTGCTCCAGCGCCTGACCAGCGTGCAAGACCAGATTCGCGCCTGGCTGCCGCAAGCCGCGCCGCTGTCGGTGGCCGACGCGCTGCGGCTGGCCGGCCAGACCGATGGCGGATCGGGTGCCGCGCCGCAAGCGCGCGCCGGTATCGAAGCCGCGCTGCTGCCGCTGGTTCAGCGGGTGGTCGATGACTTGTTGTCCGCCCGCGCACGCGAAGGCCAGCGGCTGGCCGAACTGCTGCGCGAGCGCGTCGCCGGGCTGCGGCGCCTGGCCGCGCAGGCCCAGCCGCTGGTGCCCCAGGCCGTGGCCGCGCAGCGCGAGCGATTCCTGGCCCGCTGGTATGACGCCTTGGGCGCGGTGCCGGGTGATGGCGGCGATGCCGCGCCCATTTTGCAAGCCGCGCAGGAACGCGCGCTGGCCGAGGCCGCCGCCTACGCCATGCGCATCGACGTGGCCGAAGAGCTGGAGCGGCTGGCCGCGCACCTCGACGAAATCCAGGCGCTGCTGGACCGCGGCGGCGAACTGGGCAAGCGCCTGGATTTCCTGATTCAGGAACTGCACCGCGAAGCCAACACCCTGGGCAGCAAATCTGCTGCTCTGGAACTCACGCACATCGCGGTGGATATGAAGGTGCTCATCGAACAAATGCGCGAGCAGGTGCAAAACATCGAGTGAGGCAGGTTGCGCCGTGGTGCGCCTTTAGGGCGTCTGCCCGTCTTTCAGAGGCTTGGGCAGGTGTAGCCAATCGGTGCAACGGCTTTCGGTGCAAGCCTGGCTGCCTACCAACTGCAACTGGGCCAAGCCGCAGAACGGATCTGCATCGCAATCGCTTTTCTTGATCTGTATCCGCCCCAGTACGCGCACGGCCAACAGGCGCGGGCCGGGCTTCCATTGCCCAATGCCATCGCCGTCGAGCACAACGTTGGAACTGCCCCAGTCATCGGGGAGTGAATCGAGCAGCGCGCGCGTGGGGTTGACCACCGCGTCCACCTGAGCCGCCGTGACGACCACGCGACCGCTGTAGCGGAAGGGATTCTCAGCAATATCGTCGAGCGACGCCCAGCCCTGCGCCTGGTAGGTGTTGAAGAAGGCGCGCAAGCGCCGCATGTTGGTCTGGCGCTGGTCCTGGTCTTGCGCCTGCTTTTGTTGCTCGCCCTGTTGCTGCGCGGCCTGGTTGGTATAGCGCTCTATCGCGCCGCCGGCAACCAGCGGAACATACGCCTCGGCGATGACCGGGCCGGGGTTGCCCCAGCGGTCGGCTTTTAAGTCCGGCGTGGCGACGGCACGTACCTGCACATGGGTACGGTCGTGGCTGGGCCGATCCGGCTCATTGAGCTTGGCGCCGCAATGCGCCTTGAGCTTGTCGGCGGCGGCCGTCAGCATGGCATGCGCCGCGGTATCGTTGACCATTGCAACTGCCGGTGCGTTGACCACCCAGAGCGCGCGCGGCTTGCAGGGGTCGGGGTAATTGGTCAAATCGGACGCGGCTTGAACTTCCAGGCGCGCAGCGGGGATGCCGTTTTGCGCGGGCAGCGCGCCCATGTCGAACAGCACGGTGTCGCTGTCGCCGCCCGGGCCGCTCCATTCGCGTGCGGCGACGATGCCTGGCGACGGCAGGTAAACGCCCGAGCTAAAACTGCCTTTCCACACCACGCGGTTCTGGGGCGAGGCGCGCAGCGTCCAGACAGCCTGGCCCTGACCCTGG
>JAIRRE010000320.1 GCA_031256125.1 Burkholderiaceae bacterium | reverse complement strand
CGGTCGAAATAACCGCAGATGCGCGCGAACAGGTCGCGCCGGTCGGCGGTATGGACCAGCACCTGCAAACCTTCCCCGATGGGCGACAGGCGCGCGCATACCACGGTCGCGTCAGGCGTGGCCTGACCGGCCAACTCCCGCGCGTGCCAGGCGATTTCGCCGGGGTCGTGGCGCTGAAAGTAGCCGGGGTCCAGCGTCGTCCATAGCGCAGGCGGCGTTGCGCGCTTTTGTTCGGAGGCGGTGGTATGCGCGAGCAACGCCAGCGCCTCGCGCTTGCGCGCTTCGATAAGCGCGCCGGCATGGGGCGCGCGGCCGCCCAGCGCCCGCACCGTGAGCTGGTAAAGGTCTTCCAGCAGCTTGCCTTTCCAGCCGTTCCAGACTTTGGGCGAGGTGCCCCGGAGGTCCGCCACAGTCAGCAGGTACAGTGCTGTCAGATTGCGCTCGGTGCCCACATGGCGGGCAAAAGCGCCGATTACGTCCGGGTCGCCCAGGTCTTCCTTTTGCGCCACGCGGCTCATCTCCAGGTGATTGCGCACCAGAAATTCAATCAATTTTGCGTCTGGCCCTGCAATGTCGTGGCGCTGGCAGAAGCGTCGCGCCTCTATCGCGCCCAGTTCCGAATGATCGCCTCCCCGGCCTTTGGCAATGTCGTGGAACAACGCCGCCAGATACAGCAACCAGGGCTGATCCCAGCCCGCCGCCAGTTGCGAGCAAAACGGATATTCGTGCGCGTGATCGGGCATGAAGAAGCGCCGCACGTTGCGCAGCACCATCAGGATGTGCTGATCGACGGTGTACACGTGGAACAGATCGTGCTGCATCTGCCCGACCACGCGCCGGAACGGCCACAGGTAGCGCCCCAGCACGCTGGTCTGGTTCATTAGCCGCAAGGCGTGCAAAATGCCTTGCGGCAGCTTGAAAATGTCGATGAATGCGCGGCGATTGGCCGGGGCGTTGCGGAAGGCGTTGTCCATTAACGCGCGGGCGTTGTAGAGCGCGCGCAGCGTGCGCCCGGACAGGCCGCGCAGTCCGGGCGTTTGCGCATAGATCAGAAACGTTTCCAGGATGGCGTGGCGGTCGGTTGCGTACAGGTCGTCGCGGGCGATTTCCAGTAGGCCATCGCAGTCGAAAAAGCGCTCGTTGATGCGGCGCGGCGCGGCAGGCGTTTGGCCGCGCGCGGCGCGCAGATGTTCCTCGATGCCTTGCAGCAGGAGCGGGTTAAGCTGCGTCACCGCCTTGGCGGCCCAGTAGTAGCGGCGCATCAGCAGCTCGCTGGCGCGCTGGATCATCTGGCCGTTGCCGTCGAAACGGTTGGCCAGGCCAAAGCTCTCCGCCACGGCGGTTTGCAGGTCGAACACCAGCCGGTCCTCGCGCCGTCCAGCCGCTAGATGCAGTCGGGCGCGAATCAGCGAGAGCAGCGCCTGGTTGTGCCGCAGTTCCTTGACTTCGCGGGCCGTCGCCAGTCCGGCGTGCGCCAAATCGTCCCAGCGGTGGCCGATGCCGGCGGCGCGCGCTAGCCAGCCGATGACCTGCAAGTCGCGCAGACCGCCGGGTGATTCCTTGCAGTTGGGTTCCAGCGCGTAGGGCGTGTCCTCGTACTTGAGGTGGCGCTGGCGCATCTCCAATTGTTTGGCGTTGAAAAAGGCCAGCGGGTCCAGATGCGCCGAAAAGCGGACGCTGAAATCCTGAAACAGCGCCCGGTTTCCGGTAATCAGCCGCGCCTCCAATAATGCCGTTTGCACCGTCACATCTTGCGTCGCCTGGGACAGGCATTCTTCGACGGTGCGCACGCTGGAGCCGATTTCCAAGCCCATATCCCAGCAACGGCCCACGAAGTTCTCGATACGTTGGCGCAGCGCCGGGTCGGCGGCGGGCGCCGCATCGGGCTGCAGGAGCAGCAGCACGTCCACATCCGAATACGGGAACAATTCAGCGCGCCCGTAGCCGCCTACGGCCACCAGCGCGAGGCGGGCGTCCAAACCCAATGATCGCCACAACGCGCGCAGTGCGTCGTCGGTTAAGCGGGTCAGTTTTGCCAGCGCCGGATGGATGCTGCGCGTGGCGGTGCCGATACCGCGCATTCCTGCCAGCAGCCGGTTTTTTTGCTGGCGGTAATCGTCGCGCAGCGTCTGCAAGGCGGCCTGCGGCAGGGCGACGGGCGAAGGGCAGGGCGGGGCGGGGTTCATGAGCAGGCCGGATCAGGCCGGCGCTAACATGGGCGGACGAAAACCCTTGACGAACGTCGGCACGGACGGCATGGATGGCGAGATCGAAAGCACCTCGTAGCCGGTGGGCGTAACCGCTATCGTGTGCTCCCATTGCGCCGAGAGCGAATGATCGCGCGTGACGATGGTCCAGCCGTCGGCCAGGCTTTTGATGTCGCGCCGGCCCGCGTTGACCATCGGCTCTATGGTGAAAATCATCCCCGGTTCCAGTTCCACGCCGGTGCCAGGTTTGCCGTAGTGCAGCACCTGCGGATCCTCGTGGAAGTTGCGCCCGATGCCGTGGCCGCAGAATTCGCGCACCACCGACAGGCCGTGCCCCTCGATGAACTGCTGAATGGCGTAACCGATGTCGCCCAGATGCGCACCGGGCCGCGTCTGCTCGATGCCCAACCACATCGCCTCATACGTCAGCGCGCACAACCGCCGGGCGGCAATCGAGCATTCGCCAATCTCGAACATGCGGCTGGTGTCGCCGTACCAGCCCTCGGGCGTGACGACGGTGACATCGACATTGACGATGTCGCCTTTCTTGAGCTTCTTGTCCGAGGGGATGCCGTGACAGATCACATGATTGACCGAGGTACAGACATGGCCGGGGTAGGGCGGATAGCCCTGCGGCTGGTAGCCGATGGTGGCCGAGCGCGTACCCTGCCGCGCCATCGCTTCGGCGCATAGGCGGTCGATTTCCAGCGTGGTGATGCCGGGCTTGACGTGCGGCGCAATCGCGTCCAGCACCTGCGCGGCCAGCCGGCAGGCGGTGCGCATCGCGGTAATACCGGCTTGGTCCTTGATCGTGATGGTCATGCGGGGGATTATGGCGGTCAAAGAGGTGCGATGATGGAGGGAGGATGTTGCCTTAATTCCTTTCAACGACGCGAGGAACAGTCATGAAGTACGGATGGATCAAACTGGGTGCGGCGCTGCTGCTGGCGCTGTTGCTTTCGGGTTGCGGCTACAACCGCTTCCAGCAACTGGACGAAGCCACCAAATCGGCCTGGAGCGAGGTGGTCAACCAGTACCAGCGGCGCGCCGATCTGGTGCCCAACATCGTCGCCACCGTCAAGGGTCAGGCCAATTTCGAGCAGGAAACGCTGACCAAGGTCATCGAGGCGCGCGCCAAGGCCACCTCGATCCAGGTCACGCCCGAAACGCTCAACGACCCGGCGGCGTTCCAGAAATTCCAGCAGGCGCAGGGCGAATTGTCGGGCGCCCTGTCGCGCCTGATGGCGGTGTCGGAGAACTACCCGACTCTGCAAGCCAACCAGGCTTTCCGCGACTTGCGCGTGACGCTGGAAGGCACTGAAAACCGCATTACCGTGGCGCGTGGGCGCTACATTCAGGCGGTGCAGGCGTACAACGTGCTGGCGCGCAGCTTTCCGACCAACCTGACGGCGATGATGTTCAGCTACAAACCCAAGGAGAATTTCACCGTGAGCAACGAAGCTGAAATCGCCGCGCCACCCAAGGTGGACTTCGGCCAGATGAATGCTCCGGCTACCGCGCCAGCCGTTGCCGCGTCGCAATGAGGCGCGCCATGCTGATTCGCTGGATGCGTTTATTGGCCGCCGCCGTTGTGCTGGCAACGACGTGGGCTGTGCCAGCACTGGCGCAGCCGCAAGCGCCAGGATTGCAACCTATCCCGCCGCTGACGGGCCGGGTGATCGACGCCACCGGCACGCTGTCGGCGCAGGATCAGGCAGCCATTAATGGCAAGCTCGCCGCGCTGGAGCGCGACAAGGGCGCGCAGGTGGTGGTGCTGATGGTGCCGATGACCGCGCCCGAGGACATCGCCGCCTACGCTAACCGCGTCGGCAACGCCTGGAAGATCGGCCGCAAGGGCGTGGGCGACGGCTTGCTGCTGCTGGTGGCCAAGAACGACCGGCGCGTGCGCATCGAGGTCGCCCAGACGCTCGAAGGCGCGGTGCCGGATCTGGCCGCCAACCAGATCATCGAGGACGCCATCACCCCGGCGTTCCGGCGCGGCGACTTTGCGGGCGGCCTGAACGCGGCGGTCGATCAGATTGGCGTGCGCATTCGGAGCGAACCACTGCCGCCGGTAACGGCGCAGCCGCAGGGCAGTGCAGGTCGCCTGGCCGGTGCGGGGCCGGATTGGCAATTCTTGATCGCGCTGTTTTTGATCGGCGTGCCCATCATCGGGGGGCTGACGCGCGGCCTGCTGGGACGTAATCTTGGGGCCGTGATGAACGGTGTAGTGGCGGGCGGACTGGCGTGGCTGCTGACTGCCAGCCTGGTCATCGCTATCGTGGGCGGGATGCTGGCGCTGCTGATCGCGTTGTTCGCCGGGTTGGCACCGGTGCCGATTGGCCGTGGCCGCGGCGGCTGGGCCGGCCCGGTGTTTTTGCCCGGCGGCGGTTTTGGAGGCGGCTTCGGCGGCGGCGGATTGGGCGGCGGTGGCTTCAGTTCTGGCGGTGGCGGCAATTTTGGCGGTGGTGGTGCGAGCGGTGGTTGGTAGCGAAAGAGGATCGCTTCATGTTCAGCCATCTCATGCACGTACTGCATCACCACTGGATCGGCCCATCCGTCGCGCGCCGCGCCGTCCCGTCTGCGCTGGCCGAACGCTTGGCGCGCCAGGTCGCCGCCAGCGAAGCGTGCCACGGCGGCGAAATCCGCCTTTGCGTCGAAGGCGGCCTACCCGCCAGCTATTTGTGGCGGCACCTGTTCCAGCGCGTTTCGATGGAAACGCTGGCACGGCAGCGCGCGGCCATGATGTTTGCCAAGCTGCGCGTGTGGGATACCGAAGCCAACAACGGCGTGTTGATCTACGTGCTGTTGGCCGGGCATCACCTGGAAATCGTGGCCGACCGCGGCATCACGCGGCACGTTCCGCCCGCCGAATGGCAGGTCATGATCGACCGCTTAAGCCAAGCCTTCGCGCGGGGCCAGGTCGAGCAGGGTCTAACGCAGGCCGTGGCCGATGTGGGCGCGGCGCTGGAGCGGCACTTCCCCTTGCCGCCGGGTACTGTTAAGTCCAATGAACTACCGAATGAACCGGTAATCGTTTAAGAACGTATTCTCAAAACTTTAGCGCGATCAAAGACCGCTTTTGTCGATGGGGACGATACCGGCCAGTTGATCGGTTGGACCCAGGAGATATTCGGTGGGCTGATGCGGGCGGTACAGCGCAAAGGGGCGCGCACTTTTATATTTGGATGAGGGATCGCCGTTTGGCTGTGCTTTGAGGACAGGTGTTTGTA
>JAIRRE010000258.1 GCA_031256125.1 Burkholderiaceae bacterium | reverse complement strand
GATTGACGATCGCGCGTTGCGTGCGGGGCGTTGATCCCATGCGGTGAAAGTGGGCATTGCGCAGAGTCCTTAAACAGCAGCCGAGCGCCGGTTTCGTTGGTATGACGACTATTGGTTTTACCTGGAAAGCCAGCAAGAATCAAAAGTAACGACTCTATTGAACGCCTATCGAAAATTGAATGTAATAAAAAAAGCCCAGCAGACCAGGCTGCTGGGCTTTTTGTTTTTGACAACGCCAAACAACAGCGCTGTCTAAAGACACATTTTAAAGGCCGGTCAGATCACGAATTGGTTACGGTCCCGGCCCTCGATCCATTTTGGAGCCTTGCCGCGTCCAGTCCAAGTTTTGCCTGTACTCGGATCGCGGTATTTGGGTGCGACTTTACCCAGAATACGGCTGCGGCGACGGCCGCCACTACCGCTGGGAAATACATCGCTAACGTTAAGCCCGTATTGCCGTACCAGTTCGCGCGCTTTGGTGATGGCACCCGTTACTTCAGTACGGCGCGCTTCTTCGATTTGCGCGGCCAGCGCCTGTTGTTGCCTGAGAAGTTCTTGCAGATCGGCCATGATTTCCGGTTCCTTTCATCGGTTGGTTGAGGAAGACAGGCCAAAATATACCACATTGATATGCGGCCTTGTCTGTTAGGGCTGACCAAACGATCAATTAGTCATCGTGCAATGGTTCGATCCGGGGCTGGGTTTGAACTGGCGGCGGGGTGCAAGGCGGGCCGAGGGCCGCAGTACCGCGGGGATTAGCGCGGCAGCAAGCGGCGCCGATATCCTAAATGAGTTCCTTGCTGTTTTGTGGCGCCGGTACAGCCAGTATCCGGTCGATACGGCGGCCTTCGAGCGCAGCGATTTGGAAAATCCAACCGGCACAAACGATGCGCTCGTTCGCTATCGGCAAATGACCTGTAACGGCTAGCAACAAGCCGGCCAGGGTGTTGTATAGACCTTTGTCTTCCAACGGTAGATTCCTGATTTGCAAGCGTGCTTTGAGTTCGCTGATGGGCATCAACCCGTCCAATATCCAGGAGCCGTCCGGACATGGCGTGGCCCATGCACTTTGTGGCGTACCCGGTTTGAGTTCGCCGGTAATGGCTTCCAGCAAATCATGTGGTGTCATCAAGCCTTGCACGCTGCCATACTCATCGACTACCAAAACTAATCGCCCGGAGCGGTCGCGCAATTGCTCCAACATTTCCAAACCGCTTAGGGTTTCGGGCACGAAAGCAGCAGGCGTTACGTGCGGTAACAGTGATTCATCGGGCGTTCGATCTAACCCCAGCAAGCGCGCCACAGAAATGACGCCGATGACATCATCCAGGCTGCCCCGGCATACGGGATACCATGAATGTCCGCTTTTCTCGCCGTGGCCGGCGATATGGGCAAGCGCCTGCCCGGCGGTAATGTCCGCCTCCAGCCATTCAATGTCGCCGCGCGGCACCATCAGCGATGTCAGCGATCTGTCGTCGAGGTGAAAAACATTGCGCACCATCTGGTGTTCGTGCGCTTCAATCAGGCCCGCGTCCACGCCCTGTTCCAGACTGGCGGAAATCTCGGCAGTGGTGACCGTGTGTGCTTGCGTGGCGTCGATGCGCATCAACTTCAAAACCGCTTGCGTGCACAGCGCCAGCAAGGTCACAAAAGGTTTGGCCGCAATGGCTAACCACATCATGGGCCGTGCTGTCCAGCGCGCCACCGTTTCGGGAAATAGAAGCCCAATCCGCTTGGGCGCCAGTTCGCCAAACAAGATGGTGAAAAACGTGATGGCGGTGACCACGATGGCCGAGGCCAGCAAGTCGGCCACGCGCGGTTGCAGCCCCAGCGCCGCGAACCACGCCGCCAGCGGTTGACTGAACGCGGTCTGGCCAACGATGCCGCTGATAAGCGTGGTCAGTGTGATGCCCACCTGGGCGGTGGAGAGAAAGCGCGTGGGTTGTTTCATTAGCGCCAGCGCCGCGCCAGCGCCCTTGTCGCCCGCGTCATTGAGCGCCGTCAAGCGCGCCTGGCGGCTGGCGGCCAGTGCCATTTCCGCCATCGAAAAAAGCCCGCTGAGCAGCGTCAGTAAAACGATCAATAAAAAATTCATGACATATTTCCGCACACAATCAGGCACATGTCACTCTACTTGATTGGCGACGTGCAAGGGTGCGACGCGGCGCTGGAGCGTTTGCTCGATGAAATCGCCTTTTCACCCAGCCGCGACCGGCTGGCTTTGCTGGGCGATTTGGTCAACCGCGGCCCGGCATCGCTGGCGGTACTGCGGCGCATCATGGCGCTTGAAAGCGCGGCGGCCTGCGTGCTGGGCAACCACGATCTGCACCTGCTGGCCATCGCGCAGGGCATCCGCCAGCCGCACCGCAGCGATACGCTGACCGACATCCTGCACGCCCCCGACCGCGACGCGCTGCTGGACTGGCTGCGCCAACGCCCTCTGGCGCTGCATGAAGCGGGGGTGCTGATGGTGCACGCTGGCGTGCTGCCGCAATGGACTACCCAACAAACGCTGGCGCTGGCGCGCGAGGTCGAGGACGCGCTGCGCAGCCCGGACTGGAGCGCGTTTCTGGCCGTGATGTACGGCAACCAACCGGATAGCTGGGACGATGCGCTGTGCAGCCCCGACCGTTTGCGCGTCATCGTCAACGCGCTCACGCGCCTACGCTTTTGCACCCCCGATGGGCGGATTGATTTCAAGGTCAAAGATGGCGCGGACGCCGCGCCGCCGGGGCTGCTGCCGTGGTTCGACGCGCCGCAACGCCGCACGCGGGATACCGTGATCGCCTTTGGCCATTGGTCCACACTCGGCTGGCTCAGCCGCGCCGACGTGCTGGCGCTGGACACCGGCTGTGTCTGGGGCGGTTGCTTAACAGCGGTGCGCCTGGGCGCTACGCCGCAAGAGCGCGAGCGCATCCAGATTCGCTGCCCGCAAGCGCAGCAACCGGATTGATGCGTGGCCTCAGCGCCCCAGCGCTTCTGGCGCGCGGTACGGGCAGTGCATCCGCGTGCAGTGTCCGTACAGGCTCAGGGCATGGTCGGCGATAGCGAAACCGTGTTTTTGAGCAATGGCGGCCTGACGCTTTTCAATCTCGTTGTCGCAGAACTCCTCCACGCGCCCGCAATCGAGGCATACCAGATGGTCGTGGTGATGCTCCTCGCGCAATTCATAAACCGCTTTGCTGGCCTCGAAGTGGTTGCGCGCCAAAATACCCGCCTGCTCGAACTGCATCAACACGCGGTAAACGGTGGCCAGCCCCACGTCGGCCCCGTCGGCCAGCAACAGGCGATACACATCCTCGGCGGCGAGGTGGCGATGCTCGGCCTTCTGGAAGATTTCCAGAATTTTCAGCCGTGGGGCGGTCGCCTTGAGACCGTTGCTTTTGAGTTCGGCGGGAGTGTTCATGCGGGTGCGAGGTACACGATACGTGCGCGACAGGCGGGATGCAAAGCTCAAACCACGAACACGCCATGAAAGCCATGCGTAGAATGACCGCTTTTCTTTTGCGTCTCCCTTTCCTGTGGTGCGATTGTGCATGAGCTGGTTTGATAACTCTTCTCGGATAGCGCCCCGCGCGTTGCTGGCAAGTCTGGCGCTGGCGGGATTGGCCTCGGGCCTGGCCGGTTGCGGCGCTAACCAGCGTGGCGTTGGGTCTGGCGCTCGGTCTGGCCGGGTGCAGCAGCATCGGCCAGAGCGCGCACAACGTCGCTGGCGTATTCACGCTCTACAAGTCCGAAGTGGTGCAGGGCAACTTCGTCTCGCGCGAGCAGGCGGCGCAATTGCACGCGGGTATGACGCGCTTGCAGGTGCGCGACCTGCTGGGCACGCCGCTGATTACGCCGCTGTTCCAGGGCGACCGCTGGGATTACGTCTTTACCATGGACCGCCAGGGCGTGCCGCGGCAGCGTTACCGGCTGACGCTGTATTTCACCGGGGATACGCTGGATCGCTTCGACGGCGACACCATGCCCAGCGAAACCGAATTCGTGCAGCGCATCAGCGGTCATTCGCGCAAGGAGAAGGTGCCGCCGCTTCAGGCCACGCCCGCGCAGATCAAAGCATTTACCGCCGCCAATCCGCCCGCCGCGCCGTCGGCTGGGGCATCCGCATCGGCCCCCGCGCCGGACAAAACTTACCCGCCGCTGGAATGACGCGCCAGCCTTCCGGCGCGTATGCCGCATCCGTTTTGATGTCATGAGCACCGCTCCCCCGCACCGCATCGCCATTGCCGGGGCCACGGGCCGCATGGGCCGGATGCTGGTTGAAGCGGTGCGCGCAGCCGACGATTGCACGCTCGCCGGCGCATTGGAACGCGCCGACAGCCCCGCACTGGGGCAAGACGCGGGCGCGTTCGCGGGCTGGGCATCGGGCATGGCGATTACCGCCGATCTGCACGCGGGCCTGGCGGGCGCGCAGACGCTGATCGACTTCACCCGGCCCGAAGCAACGCTGGCGCATCTGGCCGCGTGCCAGCAAGCCGGGGTGGCAATGGTGATCGGCACCACCGGCTTTACCGATGCGCAGAAGGCGCGCATCGCCGAAGCGGCCCAGACCATCCCCATCGTTTTCGCGCCCAACATGAGCGT
>JAIRRE010000209.1 GCA_031256125.1 Burkholderiaceae bacterium | reverse complement strand
ATCCTGTGGCGGGCCATCGAACAGGGGCGGCTGCAAGCGGGCGCTCCGATCGCCGAGGCCACCAGCGGCAACACCGGCAGCGCCTTTGCGGCGCTGGGCGCGGTGCTGGGCTGCCCGGTGGTGATCTTCATGCCCGACTGGATGAGCCGCGAGCGCATCAGTCTGATCGAGAGTTTCGGCGCACAGGTGCGGCTGGTCAGCCGCGCAGAAGGCGGATTTCTGGGCAGCATCCAGAAGAGCGAGCAGTTCGCGGTGCAAACGCCGGGCGCTTTTCTGCCGTGCCAGTTTTCCAATCACGACAACAGCGAAGCGCACTACTTGACCACCGGGCCGGAACTGTGGGCGCAGTTGCAAGCCTGCGGCGTGCGCCCCGATGCGTTCGTCGCGGGCGTGGGCACCGGCGGCACCGTCATGGGCGTGGGCCGCTATCTGCGCGAACAGGCGCCGGCCACCCGCGTGCATCCGCTGGAACCGTCCAATTCGCCAACGCTATCAACCGGATACCAGGTCGGCAAGCACCGCATCCAGGGTATTTCCGATGAGTTGATTCCGGCGGTCATCGACTTGAAGCAACTGGACAGCATCGTCAGCATTGATGATGGCGACGCGATTCTGATGGCGCAAAAACTGGCGCGTCACGGCTTGGGCGTGGGCATTTCGTCCGGCGCCAACTTTCTCGGCGCGCTGCAATTGCAAAACGAGTCGGGCGGCGATGCGGTGGTCGCCACGGTGTTCGCTGATTGCAATAAGAAATACCTGTCCACCGACTTGATGCGGACGGAACCGGTGCAACCCGGTATGC
The DNA here is from genome assembly GCA_031256125.1 of Burkholderiaceae bacterium. Lineage (GTDB taxonomy): Bacteria > Pseudomonadota > Gammaproteobacteria > Burkholderiales > Burkholderiaceae_C > Ottowia. The sequence goes on along the minus strand of JAIRRE010000209.1, from coordinate 5,463 downwards.
TCGCGCCCGAGGTCGAGATTACGGCAATCCGGGCGATACCCGTGACGGGGCTGCGCGGCGAACAGTGATCCCCGTCCGCACACGCCGCCGCGCTATGTGGCTTTGTACAGCCACCAACCGCCCCAGTCCCCAGTAGGCGCTGGGGAACAAAACACCGGTTCAGGCGATTAAACAGTGGTATCTTTCCAACCCTGCTTGTCAAGCGTCCCTAGGTAATCGTACAGGATGCGACACAAATCAACATTGATGAAACACGGAGCACTCATGCGCACATACGAATCCCCCCGCAACCTGGGCCTGATCCCGATGGTGGTCGAGCAGTCCGGGCGTGGCGAACGCTCTTACGACATTTACTCGCGCCTGCTTAAGGAGCGCGTGGTGTTTCTGGTCGGCGAGGTCAACGACCAGACGGCCAACCTGGTGGTCGCGCAACTGCTGTTCCTGGAAAGCGAAAACCCGGACAAGGACATTTCGTTTTACATCAACTCGCCCGGCGGCAGCGTCAGCGCGGGCATGTCGATCTTCGACACCATGCAGTTCATCAAACCGGACGTTTCCACCATGTGCCTGGGCTTTGCCGCCAGCATGGGGGCGTTTTTGCTGGCAGCCGGAGCCAAGGGCAAGCGTTTTTCGCTGCCCAACAGCAAGATCATGATCCACCAAGTGCTCGGCGGCACGCAAGGGCAAGCCACCGATATTGAAATTCACGCGCGCGACATTCTGCGCACCAAGGAGCAAATGAACCGCATCCTGGCCGAGCGCACCGGCCAGCCCTATGAGAAGGTGGTACACGATACCGAGCGCGACTACTTCATGACCGCCGACGAGGCGCGCGAGTACGGCCTGGTCGATCAAGTGGTGGCCAAACGGACGTAAAAACAACGATAACGATTCAACCGCCGCCCAGTTTGCTTTCTCAGTTTTGCCCCGGCGCTGGGCTTTTGGGTATGATAATTCACTTGTTCTGTCAATGCCCGCCCTCCGGCGGGCCTTCATCGCATGGCTGACGATAAAAAAGGCGCTCCCAATTCCGAAAAAGACCTGCATTGCTCGTTTTGCGGCAAGAGTCAGCACGAAGTCAAGCTGATCGGTAGTGATGCGGTATTTATCTGTTACGAGTGTCTTACACTATGTAACGACTTGATGCGCGAGGAAAGTACGGCTGCGGACAGCAAGTCCGCCGCGCTTCAGAGCTTGCCTACTCCCTCAGACCTCAAGGCCAACCTGGACAACTACGTCATTGGGCAGGTAAAAGCCAAGCGCGCGCTGGCAGTGGCGGTTTACAACCACTACAAGCGCTTGCAGCACAAAGATGACGCCAAAAGCGGTGATGTGGAGTTGGCAAAAAGCAACATTTTGCTGATCGGCCCTACCGGTTCGGGCAAGACGCTGCTGGCGCAAACGCTGGCGCGCCAGCTCGACGTGCCGTTCGTGATGGCCGACGCCACCACGCTGACCGAAGCGGGCTACGTGGGCGAGGATGTCGAGAACATCATCACCAAGTTGCTGCAAAGCTGCAAATACGACGTGAACCGGGCGCAGCGCGGCATTGTCTATATCGACGAAATCGACAAGATCAGCCGCAAGTCCGACAACCCCAGCATCACGCGCGACGTATCGGGTGAAGGAGTGCAACAGGCTCTGCTCAAACTCGTCGAAGGCACCATGGCCAGCGTGCCGCCGCAGGGCGGGCGCAAGCATCCGAATCAGGACTTTTTACAGATAGACACCACCAACATTCTGTTCATCTGCGGCGGCGCGTTTGCCGGACTGGAAAAAGTCATTGAACAACGCACCGAAGATGGTGGCATTGGTTTTGGCGCCATCGTGCGCAGCAAGCAAGAGCGATCGCTGACCGAGGTATTCAACGAGGTCGAACCGGAAGACCTTATTAAATTTGGCCTGATTCCCGAACTGGTGGGGCGTTTGCCGGTGGTTGCCACGCTGGAGGAGCTGGATGAGGACGCGCTGATCCAAATCCTTACCGAGCCGAAAAACGCCGTGGTCAAACAATTCGCGCGCCTGCTGGAAATGGAAGGCGTGGAGTTGGAGATTCGCCCCTCGGCACTCAAAGCCATCGCGCTCAAGGCCATCGCGCGCAAAACTGGCGCACGGGGTTTGCGCTCGATTTTGGAGCAGGCGCTTATTGACACCATGTTCGATCTACCGCACACGCCCAACGTAGCCAAAGTGGTGGTCGATGAATCCACCGTGGAAGACGGCAAGCAGCCGCTGCTGGTGTACCGCGAAGCGGCCAAACAGGCTTGATGCTGCCGTCCCTTTTTCCTGCGGATAGGCGGGGGCATTTTCCGATTACGGGTTGAAAATCACGCCCTCGCATTTATCTAACAACGTTATCCCGCTTTTTGCCAGGAGTATCCATGTCCGCAACCACGCTGCTCCCTGCTATTCCGATTGATCTGCCGATGTTGCCGCTGCGCGACATGGTGGTGTATCCGAACATGGTCATCCCGCTGTTCGTGGGCCGTCCTAAAAGCATCCGGGCGCTGGAAAACGCGATGGCTGCGGAGCGCTGCATCATGCTGGTGGCGCAAAAAACCGCCACGCAGGAAGACCCGCACGTGGCCGACATGTTCGAGGTGGGTTGTATCTCCAGCATTTTGCAAATGCTCAAACTCCCCGACGGCACCGTCAAGGTGCTGATCGAAGGCCAGCAGCGCGCCACCGTCACGCACATCGAGGATGACACGACCCAGTTCGTTGCCACCGTCACGCCCATCATGCCCGAAGATGAGCAGGCCGCCGCCAATAGCAGCGAAATCGAGGCGCTGCGCCGCGCGGTGGTGGAGCAGTTCGACCAATACGTCCAGCTCAACGGCAAAATTTCGCGCGAAATCTTCAACTCCATTGCCAACATCGAGGCGCCCGGACGGCTGGCCGACACCATCGCCGCCCACATGCCGCTCAAGCTCGAACACAAACAGGCGGTGCTCGACCTGGCGAACGTGCGCGCCCGGCTGGAGAACCTGTTCGGCCAGATCGAACGCGAGGTGGAAATCCTCAACGTCGATAAAAAAATCCGTGGCCGAGTCAAGCGCCAGATGGAGAAAAACCAGCGCGATTTCTATCTGAACGAACAGGTCAAAGCGATCCAGAAAGAACTGGGCGATGGCGAGGATGGCGCCGACATCGAGGAAATCCAGAAACGCATCAAAGCCGCCCGTATGCCCAAGGAGGTGCGCAAAAAAGCCGAGAGCGAATTGAAAAAACTCCGGTTGATGCAGCCCATGTCCGCCGAGGCCACTGTGGTGCGCAACTACATCGACGTGCTGACCGCCCTGCCGTGGAGCAAGAAGACCAAGATCAAGCACGATCTGGCCTATGCCGAAACCGTTTTGAACGAAGACCACTTCGGGCTGGAAAAAGTCAAGGAACGCATCCTGGAATACCTGGCGGTGCAGCAGCGGGTTGAGCGGGTCAAAGCCCCCATCCTGTGCCTGGTGGGGCCACCGGGCGTGGGCAAAACTTCACTCGGTCAATCGGTGGCCAAGGCCACTGGCCGCAAATACGTGCGTATGGCGCTGGGCGGCGTGCATGACGAAGCCGAAATCCGCGGCCACCGCCGCACCTACATCGGTTCGCTGCCGGGCAAGGTGCTGCAAAACCTCTCCAAAGTCGGCACCCGCAACCCCCTGTTCCTGTTCGATGAAATCGACAAAATGGGCGCCGACTCACGGGGCGACCCGGCCAGCGCGCTGCTGGAAGTGCTCGACCCCGAGCAAAACCACGCCTTCAGCGACCATTACGTCGAGGTGGATTTCGACCTCTCGGACGTGATGTTCGTGGCGACCAGCAACTCCATGCACATCCCGCCCGCGTTGCTCGATCGCATGGAAGTCATCCGCCTGTCCGGCTACACCGAGGACGAAAAAACCAGCATCGCCCTCAAATACCTGATCCCCAAGCAGAAGAAGAACAATGGCGTCAAAGATGACGAGCTGGAAGTCACCGAAGCGGCCGTGCGCGACATCGTGCGCTACTACACGCGCGAGGCGGGCGTGCGCGCGCTGGAACGCGAACTCTCCAGAATCTGCCGCAGAGTCGTCAAATCGCTGCTCCTCAGCACGGCACAACCCAAGGTCGTGGTCAATGCCGAGAACCTGGGCGACTTTCTGGGCGTGCGCAAATTCATCTTTGGCCGCGCCGAAAAGCAAAACCAGGTCGGCCAAGTTGTCGGCTTGGCGTGGACCGAGGTGGGCGGCGACCTGCTGACCATCGAAGCGGCCACCATGCCTGGCAAAGGCAACATCACCCGCACCGGCCAACTGGGCGATGTGATGAAGGAATCGGTGGAAGCCGCGCGCACCGTAGTGCGCTCGCGCGCACGGGTGCTGGGCATCCGCGACGAAGCCTTTGAAAAACGCGACCTGCACCTGCACGTGCCCGACGGCGCCACGCCCAAAGACGGCCCCAGCGCCGGCGCGGCCATGACCACCGCCATAGTCTCGGCGTTAACCGGCATACCGGTGCGCGCCGACGTCGCCATGACCGGTGAAATCACCCTGCGCGGCGAAGTTACCGCCATCGGCGGCCTGAAAGAAAAACTGCTCGCCGCATTGCGCGGCGGCATCCGGCAAGTGATGATCCCGGAAGAAAACGTCAAGGACTTGCAGGAAATTCCGGCCAACGTCAAGGAAGGTCTGCAAATCACCCCTGTGCGCTGGATCGACCAGGTACTCGACATCGCCCTGGAACACCCTCCCATGCCACTGGCCGCCGATGATGCACCCACTGGCGCCGTTGTTCCAGCACCGGAAGCCGCCCAGACCAGTGCTACAGGCGTGACCGGCGCGGTCACGCATTAAGGTAGCGCCTCATGCAATCCGCGCAAGCGGGCACGCTTGGGCTGCTTGGGCAGCACAAGCGCGGCAGTATCCGTAGGTGTCGCGCGGATTTGCAACGCTGCCATGGCGTGATAGGCGCGATTTCATGTTGAGGTGAGACAACGCACTCGTTTTACCCCAACCGCAGCCCCGCCGATTCAGCGTGAGCGTGTAGCCCTTCGCCCAGAGCCAGTTCCCGCGCGATGCGGCCCAGGGTTTGCGCGCCTTGCGGGCTGACTTCAATCAGGCTGCTGCGTTTCTGGAAGTCATACACCGACAGCGGCGATGAAAAGCGCGCGGTGCCGCTGGTGGGCAGCACGTGGTTGGGGCCGGCGCAGTAGTCGCCCAGCGCTTCACTGGCGTAAAGGCCCAGAAAAATCGCGCCCGCATGGCGAATCAGCGGCTCCCAGCGGTGCGGTTCGCGGCTGCTGATTTCCAGGTGCTCCGGCGCGATGCGGTTGGCGATGGCGCACGCCTCCTGCATGTCGCGCGTGTGGATCAGCGCGCCGCGCCCGTTGAGCGATGCGGCGATGATCGCGCGGCGCGGCATGGTGGGCAGCAGGCGGTCGATTGCGGCCTGCACGCGGTCCAGGTAGGCCGTATCCGGGCTTAGCAAAAT
>JAIRRE010000001.1 GCA_031256125.1 Burkholderiaceae bacterium | reverse complement strand
AGCCATTGCGCAGCGCCGGTTAACGGCAGCCTCGCTGCTGGACGATTCGCCTGCGCAGATCGGCGCCGCCTCGGGGTTGTACATCCCGCAAAATTACGACCACGACTTCAAGGGGCGCGTCTCGGTGCGCACGGCGCTCGCGTCATCGTTGAACGTTCCGGCGGTACGCACGCTGCTCATGGTTACGCCCGAGGTTTTTGCGCAGCAGTTGCGCGCCAACGGAATTTCGCTGCCCCAGAACGGCGACTATTACGGTTACAGTCTGGCACTGGGCAGCGCCGATGTACCGCTGCTTGAACTGACCAACGCCTACCGTACCCTTGCCAATGGCGGGCGCGCCGGTACGGTACATACGCTGCCTGGTCCTCAACCTCTGCATGACGCGCTTGATGCGCGCGCGGCTTTTATCGTTGGCGACATCCTTGCCGACCCAAATGCGCGCGCGCTCACCTTCGGCCTGGACAGCGTGTTGCGTACGCCTTTCTGGAGCGCCGTCAAAACCGGTACCAGCAAGGATATGCGCGACAACTGGGCTGTCGGCTGGTCGCAGCGCTACACCGTCGGCGTTTGGGTCGGCAATGCGGACGGTGCGCCGATGTGGAACGTCAGCGGTGTCAGCGGCGCAGCACCGGTATGGGCCGACGTGATGAATTTTCTGCACCAGCGTACAAGCAGCCACCCGCCAGAACCGCCACCGGGTGTAGTGCGCGAGCATGTGCGTTTTGGCGACCATCTGGAGGCCGATCGCGATGAATGGTTCGTGGCTGGCACTGAACAGGCTTTGTTCACCCCCGACGATGCGCCGCATTTAGCCGCACCGCGTATCCTGGCCCCGACCGATGGCACTATCATCGCACTTGACCCCGACATTCCCCCAGTCAATCAGCGTTTGCGCTTGCAGGCGCAGGGTCGCGCCGTGGCTTGGCGCATCGACGGACGCCTTTTTTCCCGCAGCTTATCGGCCCAATGGTTGCCGTGGCCGGGCCGACATACAATCCAACTGATCGATGCACGCGGCAAGACACTTGACCAGGTTCACGTCGAAGTGCGCGGCGCAAGCGTTAAAAATGCACAAGCGGCGCGATAGTTCTCCGGTTATGCTTGAATACCAAGCTATCCGCCTCGAAGTTGCCTGAAGCAGGAAAACAGCGAATGACCACGACCGCTACCCGCCCGATCCGCGCCCGCTTTTCCGCCGCAGCGCTGCGGCATAACCATGCTGTCGCCCGCCACCATGCGGGCAGTACCCGCCTCTGGAGCGTCGTCAAGGCCAACGCCTACGGGCATGGCCTGGAGCGGACGGTTGCCGCCCTGGCCGATGTTGCCGATGGCTTTGCGCTCATCGAGTTGGAATCGGCGTTGGCGATGCGCGAAGCGGGTCTGCGCCAGCCCATTCTGATGCTCGAAGGCTGCTATGCCGCCGAGGAGTTGCCTTCGTTCGCCGAAGGCAGTCTGACGCCGGTATTCCACAACCTGGCGCAGGTCGAAGCTTTTTGCGCTTTGCCCTTGCCGGTGCGGATGCCGATGTATCTCAAGCTCAATACGGGCATGAACCGGCTCGGATTAAACGCTGACGAATTGACGCGCGCGCTGGCAATGCTGGCCACGACCGAAAGCGCCGGCAGCATTACCTTGATGACGCACCTGGCGGATGCCGACGGCTTGCATGGCGTCGCCTGGCAGATGGAACGCCTGGAGGCGATGTGCGCCGGCCGGACTCTGCCGTTGTCGCTGGCCAATTCGGCGGCCCTGATCCGTTTTCCCGAGACGCGCCGCGACTGGGCGAGGCCCGGCATCATGTTGTATGGCAGTTCTCCTTTCGCGGATCAAAGCGCCGATGATCTCGGACTCCAGCCTGTGATGACCCTGGAGAGCCGATTGATCAGTGTGCAAAACATTGCGGCCGGCGAACGTGTCGGTTACGGCTGCCTGTTTACCGCCGAGCAGCCCATGCGTATCGGCGTCGTGGCTTGCGGTTATGCCGACGGCTATCCCCGTCAGGCGCCCACTGGCACGCCGGTCCTGGTCGCCGGCCGCCGCACGCGCACCCTGGGCCGGGTGTCCATGGACAAGCTGTGCGTGGATTTATCCGATCTGCCCGACTGCGGCGTCGGCGCTCCGGTCATCCTCTGGGGCGAGGGCTTGTCGGTGGACGAGGTGGCGCGCGCGGCGGGCACCATCAGCTATGAATTGTTCTGCGCCCTGGCCGAGCGCGTGCCGGTGAGCGAAGTCGATTGATGGCAAAGGCCAGGAGCATTTTTACCTGCGCCGAATGCGGCGCTGCCAGTCCCAAATGGCAGGGGCAGTGCCCTGGCTGCGGGCAATGGAACACGCTGACCGAAACGATTGCCGAAGCGACCGGCGCCGGAAGTAATCGGTATGCGAGCCTCGCCGGTAGCGGCCAGTTGCAGGATCTGTCCGTCATCAGCCCGCGCGAGGAATCCCGCCAGCCGACCGGCATCGAGGAGTTCGACCGCGTGCTCGGCGGTGGCCTGGTGTCCGGCGGCGTGGTGCTGAT
>JAIRRE010000337.1 GCA_031256125.1 Burkholderiaceae bacterium | reverse complement strand
TGATGCCGCACTCAAAGCCTTCCTTGACCTCGCGCACGTCGTCTTTCATGCGCTTGAGCGATTCAAGCTCGCCGGTGTAGATCACCACGTGGTCGCGCAGCAGGCGGAAGCGCGCATCGCGCCGCACCACGCCTTGCGTAACCATGCTGCCAGCCACGGTGCCGATCTTGGAAGCGACGAACACGGTACGGATTTCGGCCATGCCGATGACTTCTTCCTTCTGCTCGGGCGCCAGCATACCCACCATCGCCGCTTTGATGTCGTCCACCGCGTCGTAGATCACGTCGTAGTAGCGAATTTCCACGCCATTGGCCTCGGCCAGCTTGCGCGCAGGCGCATCGGCGCGGGTGTTGAAACCGATGATGACGGCGTTGGAGGCAATTGCCAGGTTCACGTCGCTTTCGCTGATGCCGCCCACGCCAGCGCGCACCATCTGGACTTGCACCTCGTCGGTGCTGAGTTTGAGCAGCGACGCGGCCAGCGCCTCCTGCGAACCTTGCACGTCGGCCTTGAGGATGATGGGCAGATGCTTGACCTCGCCGCTGGCGATGTTGGAGAACATGCTCTCCAGCTTGGCCGCCTGCTGCTTGGCCAGCTTGGTGTTGCGGAACTTGCCCGCGCGATAGGTGGCGATTTCGCGTGCGCGGCGCTCGTCGGCCATCACCATGAATTCGTCACCCGCCTGCGGCACTTCGGCCAGGCCCTGGATTTCCACCGGAATCGACGGGCCAGCCGCCTTGGCGGGCTTGGCGTTTTCGTCGAGCATGGCGCGCACGCGCCCGGAGGTTTGCCCGGCCAGCACCACGTCGCCGACCTTGAGCGTGCCCGATTGCACCAGCACCGTGGCGACCGGGCCGCGCCCCTTGTCAAGCTGCGCCTCGATCACCAGGCCCTTGGCCGCCGCTTCGACTGGGGACTTGAGTTCCAGCACCTCGGCTTGCAACAGCACCTGCTCCAGCAGTTCGTCGATGCCCTGGCCGGTCTTGGCCGACACCGGCACAAAGGGCGCGTCACCGCCGAATTCCTCGGGCACAACTTCTTCGGCCACCAGTTCGTTTTTGACGCGATCCGGGTTGGCATCGGGTTTGTCGATTTTGTTGATCGCCACCACGATTGGCACTTGCGCGGCCTTGGCGTGCTGAATCGCCTCCTTGGTCTGCGGCATCACGCCATCGTCGGCGGCCACCACCAGGATTACGATGTCGGTGGCCTGCGCGCCGCGCGCGCGCATCGCCGTGAACGCCTCGTGACCGGGCGTATCCAGAAAGGTGATGGTGCCGCGCGGCGTATCGACGTGATAGGCGCCGATGTGCTGCGTGATACCGCCGGCTTCGCCCGCCGCCACCTTGGCACGGCGGATGTAGTCCAGCAGCGAAGTCTTGCCGTGATCGACGTGACCCATCACGGTAACCACCGGCGCACGCGGCAGCGCCTCGGCGGCCTGCGCTTGCACCTCCTGATCGGTAAAGGCTTCCGGGTCGTCGAGCGTGGCCACTACTGCCTTGTGACCCAGTTCCTCGACCACGATCATGGCCGTGTCTTGATCGAGCGGCTGGTTGATGGTGACCATCTGCCCCATCTTCATCAGCGCCTTGATAACTTCGCTGGCCTTGATCGCCATTTTGTGCGCCAGCTCGGCCACCGTAATGGTTTCGGGCACGTGCACTTCGATGACGCGCAGCTCGTGCTCCACCGGCGCGGCGGGGGCTTCCTGGCCCCGGTCGCGCTCGCCGCGCCGCGCTCTGCCGCCGCCGGAGCGCCAGTTGCCGCCACGGCCCGTGCCACCGGAGCTGTCGCCGCGCGTGGGAATGCCTTTTTTCTTGGCCGGATCGCCAGCCCAACTCGACGAGAGCTTGGCGGATTTGACTTCCTTACCCGGCGCACTGGTCCCGGTTTTGGCTTTGTCCGCCGCACCAGTCTTGGGCGCGGTGCCGGTCCGGGCGGCGGCGGCACCGGTTTTGGCGGCGGCATTAGCCGCGCCAGATTTGTCAGCGTCGGCCGATTTCCTGGCGACCGGCTTGGCCCTGAGCACTGTGCGCGGCGCGCTGCGCATGGCACGCAGAGCCTCGGTCATGGCTTGAGCCTCGGCCTGTGCCTTGCGGCGCCGCTCCTCCTGTTCCTTGGCGCGCGCAGCAGCATCGGCTCCGTTGTTGTCAACGGCGGCGGTTGCGGGCGCTGCGGCCGGTTTGGGTTCCAGCGCGGCTGGGCGCGTTTTGACCGGCACGGATTTCACGGGGTCGGATTTGCGACCGGTTTTGTTGCCGGATTTGGCAGCCTTGGCAGGGGCCGACTCCGGTTTCGATTCCGGCTGCACCGGGGTTTGCGCGGCGACCTGTTTGGGCGGCTCGGACTGCTGCTGGTGCACAGCAACTTCCGGCGGCTGTACCTGTTGTTTTGCTGGCTCGCCTGGGGCTTGATCCAGGGCCGCTTCCGGCGCACTGGCCGGAGGGATGTCTTGCTTTGGTTTTTCGCGGGCCTCGCGTTCTTCCTTCTGGCGGCGGTTGGCGGCGGCCTGTTCCTCCTGAAGACGCAGCAGTTCGGATTGACGGCGCGCTTGTTGCTCGCGCCGCGCGCGTTCCGCGTCGTCAATGACGGGCGCGACAACCGGCGCAACGGCGGGCACGGCGGGAGATTCCGCAGCGATAGCGGCGGCGGCTGGTTTCACCGCCTCGCCTTCGCGCTGGACCAACATGCGCTTCTTGCGCACTTCCACTTGCACGGCGCGCACTTTGCCTGTGGCGTCGGACTGGCGAATTTCGCTGGTGGTGCGCCGGGTCAGCGCGATTTTCTTGCGCCCGGGCGCTGCCTCGCCGTGGCTGGCCTTGAGGTGATCGCGCAGTTTGACTTTGTCCTGCTCGGTGAGCAAATCAGCCGCGCCCGATTTGGGCACGCCGGCAGTCTTGAGCTGTTCGAGCAGCGTGGCTGTGGGGGTTTTGAGTTCGCTGGCGAAGTCGGCAACGGTGGTGTGAGTCATATTCGGTGCAGTTCTCCATGGCCGTCGTCACTGCGGATCAGTGGTAAACCAGTGTTGGCGCGCTTTCAAGATCAGGACTTTGGCGCTGTCGTTGTCCTGGCCGGTAATGGCAGTGAGTTCGTCGATAGCCAAGTCGGCTAGATCGTCGCGCGTTTTTACCCCGGCATCGGCGAGTTTGGCGATCAATTCAGGCGTCGCGCCTTCGAGATCGCGCAGATCCTGCGAAACCGCGCCCACGCTCTCCTCGCGGGCAATTTCCAGCGTTAACAGCGCGTCTTTGGCGCGCGCGCGCAGTTCGTCCACGGTTTCTTGGTCCAACCCCTCGATGTCGAGCATTTCCTGAAGCGGCACGTAGGCCACGTGTTCCAGACTAGAGAAGCCTTCGGCGATCAGGATGTCGGCGATTTCCTCGTCCACGTCGAGCTTTTCCATGAACAACTGGCGCAGCGCGCCGGTTTCCTGAGCCTGCTTCTGGGCGGATTCTTCCGCGTCCATGATGTTGATGCGCCAGCCCGTCAGATCGGAGGCCAAGCGGACATTCTGTCCGCCCCGGCCAATGGCGCGGGCCAGGTTTTCCTCGTCCACCACCACGTCCATAGCGTGTTTTTCCTCATCGACCACAATCGACTGCACTTCGGCAGGCGCCAGCGCGCCAATGACGAACTGCGCCGGATCGTCGCTCCAGAGCACGATGTCCACGTTCTCGCCCATCAACTCGTCGCGCACCGCCTGCACGCGCGTGCCGCGTACACCCACGCAGGTGCCAATCGGGTCGATGCGCTTGTCGTGACTGAGCACCGCGATCTTGGCGCGGCTCCCGGGATCGCGCACGCAAGCTTTGATTTCCAATAAGCCCTGCTCGATCTCCGGCACCTGCTGGCGGAACAGTTCCACCATGAACGCCGGGGCCGAACGCGACAGGATGATGGGCGCACCGCGTAGCGTCGGATCGACCTCCAGAATGATGGCCCGCACGCGGTCGCCCACGCGCAGGTTTTCCTTGGGAATCATCTCGCTGCGTCGCAGCCGCCCTTCCACGCGACCGCTTTCGACCAGCACGTCGCCTTTGGCGTCGGCGCGCTTGACGGCGCCCATGAAAATTTTCTCGCCCCGGCTCATGAAGTCATTGAGCACCATCTCGCGCTCGGCGTCGCGGATTTTTTGCAGGATCACCTGCTTGGCCGCCATCGCGCCGATGCGGCCTATGGGCACCGATTCGACGCCTTCTTCGATGTATTCGCCGACCTCCGCGTCCGCCACGCGATCGCGGGCGTCCATCAACAATTCCTCGGCGTCGGGATTTTGCAGACCGGCCTCGTCGGGTACCACCAGCCAACGGCGAAAGGTTTCGTAATTACCGCTTTCGCGATCCACCGCCACGCGGATATCCACCTCGCCTTCGTAGAGGCGCTTGGCCGCCTGCGCCAGCGCCGCTTCGACGGCACCGAACACCACATCGCGTTCGACGTTCTTCTCACGCGAGATCGCGTCCACCAGCATCAACAGTTCACGGTTCATGTTGCTTTCAGCTCCCGTTCGCCCCGTCACTTTTGACGTTGCGGCCTTTGAAATCCACCACTGGCGCCAGCCGCGCCGACGCCACCTCTTCGAGCGTAAAGACCAACGCCTGCTCGGGCGGCAGCGCCTGGACCCTTTTGGCGCTCACGCGCCGGCCAGGCTTGACCGGCTGGGCCAGCGCAGGAGCATCGCGCCAGACGATTTGCCATTGGCCAACCGCATCCGCCGCCGTTACATCCGCCGCCGGCATGTGCTCGCCGCCAACCGCGCTGAGCACGCCGCGAAATTTCTTGCGATTGGCGGCCACCAAGCCGCCTGCAACCGCAGCGCCGACCGGCTCCTTGAGCGTCAAATCAACCAGCGCACCCGCGAATCGCGCAAAATCGCGTGCGTCGCGCAGCGGCCGGTCGATGCCCGGCGAGGCTACTTCCAGCCGTCGATAATCCGCGTCCGCGACTTCCAGCGCGTAGTGCAATTGGCGCGTGACGCGCTCGCAATCGTCCACCGTGATGGGGTGTTCATCCGCGCCTTGAACCCAAGGCCAGTCGATCGTCACGCGCAGCAAGCCGCCTGCGGAGCGTTCCAGCTCCACCAGCTCGTAGCCTAGAGCGCGCACGGTGTCGTCGATGGTCTGATGCAGCGTCACTTTGGTTAGTGGCTATTTCGTTTAGCCAAAAAAAATGGGCGCTGGTCACTGCCTCGCCCATGGAAGTAGTCTGTGGTCGTGAATTTGCTAATTTTACACTATTTTTCAATGCATGGAGCCGGTTGCTCGGACGCGCTCCAGCGGAGACCCTTCGCAACGTGAATGTCTGTCACACGAGAGACAGGTAGTCCCGATCAGGAACCGTTTGCCAACGGCATCGCCACTGTGGGCGTGGCGGTTTGATCTGAGACAATAGCTACGGCTGAACGGACACGGACATGTCGCCGCAAGCACCGCCGCGTTTTTTGCGTAAAGGGGCTTGAACCGGCTGGGCGGGGCGCTACCGTAGCACGGAAAGTAACCGGCGTTTTGTGGTATCAGGTTGTAGTACCTATCAACATCGTGGACGGTAATTGTTGTCGGCCAGGCTGAACGCCATGCTCACTCCGGGACCGTAACAGTAAGGCAGCACCAGACGGAAAGGGTAAACATGTCTTCTGGCCGATACTACGTTTGCGACAGAATCCGGCCCTTGGAGTTCATGGCGAAAGAGTACGACGCCTGTACGCTAACAGCAGCCGCCAGAGCGAACACGCAACAAGCGTTGTTCAAAAGGCATGTTCTCACGGCCCTGAAATATTCCCGGATGCAAGCGGAAGATACATTTTGTAATATTTACCGGCTAAGCGGTCCATGTCAAGCCGTTAGGCGTTTGTACGGACAAACAAGACTGCGACACATACGCTCACGTAGCGCGCCGCTGATGATTGGGTACCCCTCCTGATAGATCATGTCCCATCGCGCGCGTAACGCACGAAACTGTAATGCAGACCGTTGGCAGCGATGTGGGCCTCACGCGCGGTTTCGCGCCAGCCCGCGCCCAGTGCTGGGGCGTAGGCGTCGCCCTCGAACGGTGCGTGAATTTCAGTGATTTCGGCGACGCGGGCAAGCGGTTCGGCCAGCGCGTAGATTTGCGCGCCGCCGATGATCCAGGCCAGCGGCGCGTCCACACACAATTCGATGGCGTGCGGCAGATCACACGCGGTTTGCGCTCCCTCGGCCTGCCAGTGGCTCTGGCGCGTGAGCACAATGTTGCACCGCTCCGGCAGGGGCCGAAAGCGCGGCGGAATCGACGCCCATGTGCGCCGCCCCATGATGACCGGGCAACCCCGCGTTACGCTCCGGAAGTGCGCCAAATCCTCGGGCAAATGCCAAGGCATGACGCCCTCTTTGCCGATAACGCCGTTTTCGGCGCACGCCAAGATCAGGCCCAAGCGGGGAAGGTCAGAGGTCATGGCGCGTGACTGTAGCCCAAAAAAAAGCCGGTCGCAAAGCGACCGGCCTTCAAAAGGGACCTTATACCGGAATGGTATCGAAAGGGCCCAAGGAGACAACCAGATTAAGGCAGCGGCTAAAAATACAAATACCGTTACCGAAAATTCAAAAGGTTATTTTGCTTGATTTTCTTCAATTCGGCCTTTGAGGCAACGCTAATTCACGCGCGCCAATTCGCGCAAACTGCATGGGGCGTTGCCTTGAGTAAATATACTCCATTAACGTTTGTCGCGATTGAGCGACGAGGAGGCGGTTTTAGCCGCCGACTTGGCGGTGTTGGCCGCCGTGTTGGCGACAGCGTTGAAATTGGCCTCGGCTACCTCGGAAGCCTGCTTGACGGCTTTTTGCACCGACTCATAGGCATTGCTGGCGGCGGCGACGGCGCTCTTGAACACAGCCACGGCGGTTTCCGACCCGGCGGGGGCGTTCCGGGCCGCGTTATCAACCAGCGAAGAAATTTTCGATTGCGTATCGGCAACCTTGGATTCGAACGCCTTGCTGAATTCGGCGCTGGTGCCCGAAGCGATGTCATACAGATGCCTGCTGTAAGCAGACGCTTTCTCGGCCAGCGGTTGGAACAGGCCCGCTTGCAAGGCCAGCAGCTCCTGCGCATCCTTGACCGAGAGCAACGCCTGTGCGTGATTGGCAGTGGCGGTCAGCGCGGCCTTGGTGACCTGCAAATTGAGTTCGACAAGCTTCTCCACACCTTCAAAGGCCTTGTTGGTCAGGCCATAGAGGGTTTCGAGGTTGGCTTTGTGCGAAGCAATGAGTTGTTCGGGGGTCAACATGATGTTTTCTCCTGTGAGACATTAATCCAAACGAAAAACGCTGCTGTCTACTGATCCGGAAAATAGTGGAAGGATTACCGGTTGTGGCAGCACAGCTTGAGCGTGATTCAAATTATGCGGGCCGGTTACGGGAATGGCAAGGGAGGTTCGGACAATTCGGTTCATTTTAGAGGCGGCGCTCTAAAATCGGCGTCACACGGAAATGCGGGCGCACTGGGAGCGGAAACCGCACGTCGCTGGCACAATGAGCGGTGATGAATTCGTCCACCGCCACTCCCAATTCTCTGCCCGCGCGGCCCCGGCCCGAATCGCGCCAAGCGTATCGGGCGTGGCGCGTTATCACCACCCGCTGGATGGACAACGACCAGTATGGGCACATCAACAACGTCGTTTATTACAGTTGGTTCGACACGGTAGTCAACAACCACCTGATTGAACGCGGCGCGCTGGACCCGGCGCGCAGTTCGGTTATCGGCCTGGTGGTGGAAACGCAGTGTCACTACTTCGCCCCGCTGGCATTCCCGCAGGTGGTGGAGGCGGGATTGCGCGTGGCGCATATGGGCACATCCAGCGTGCGCTACAAAGTCGGCCTGTTCGCCCAAGGCGCGCCGGAGAGCGCCGCGCACGGGCATTTCGTGCATGTTTATGTCAATCGGGCGGCCAACAGGCCCGTTCCCTTGCCCGCCGAGCTGCGCCGGGCGCTGGAGGAGTTGCAATGACCACGCCTTTCCATCAACCGCCTGAACATCTGGCACCCATCGCCGACCCGGCCAGTGTGGACGCGGCCATCGAGCGCCGCGTCAGCATTCGCGCCTTTTTGCCCACGCCGGTACCGCGCGCCGTGCTAGAGGCCATCCTGCGCGTGGCCAGTCGCGCACCTTCGGGCAACAATGCGCAACCTTGGCACGTATATGTCCTGGAAGGCGCGACCAAGGACGACCTGGCGCGCAAAGTACTGGATGCCGACAACGCGCGGCGCGAGCACCCGGAGCTAGAAACACGCTACCGCCCCGATTACGACTATTACCCGCGCCACTGGGTTGAGCCGTATCTGGCGCGACGGCGAGCCAACGGCTGGGGACTGTATGGGCTGCTGGGCATCGGGCGCACTGACAAGGACCAGATGCGCGCCCAGCAACAACGCAACCTGTGTTTTTTCGACGCGCCAGTGGGGCTGATGCTGACGCTCGACCGGGTGATGGGACAGGGCAGCCTGCTCGATTCCGGCATGTTCATTCAGAATCTGATGCTGGCCGCGCGCGCCCGTGGGCTGGCAACTTGCCCGCAGGCAGCGTGGAACGAATATTCGTCCATCGTATTGCCGCATATCGGCGCCGCCGCCGAGGAGTATCTGGTCTGTAGTGTGGCCTTGGGTTACCCGGATCCGGCAGCCCCGGTCAATGCCTTCTTCACACCGCGCGAGCCGCTGGAAAATTTCGTGCACTGGGTGAAACAAGGCAACGCCGAGTAAACCAAGCACCACTTTTTCGGGCAAAGCCCCTCGGTGCAATTGGGCTCCGGCCTAGCCAGTAATGATGACGTCGGCTGTGGGCGCGCAGTGTGCAACAACCAAACGCTGCTCTGAATTGACCTCTGGTTATCATCCGCTAACTTCGTTGACACGCCGCGACAATCGGAGGCAGGGCAGACGGAGCGTGAAAGCAGCTACCGCATCACGACAAGAAAATTACAGCGCCCGCACGCCGGTCACGCGGGTAAAAACCAAGGAGCGCTTTTTTACTGGCAAATGGTGTCCGAAAAAAAACGGGCAACGTTCGTCCGTTGCCCGTTCTGTTTGCCGCGTGTTACCGCTTACCGCTCGCGCAAGGCTTCCCGGCCTTTGTTGAGCGGTTTGATGAGGTAGTCCAAGAGAGTCTTGCGGCCCGTGCGAATATCAACCGTCGTAATCATGCCTGGCGAGATGGGGAAGACAGTGCCCAGCTTGTTGGTCAGGTGATCGGCTTCAGTGCGGATATAGACGCGGTAGTAGTAAACATCGCGCCTGACCTCGTCCTGGATGGTGTCCGGCGAAATCACGGTAACCTTGCCGGGTAGTCCACCATAGATGGAGTAGTCATACGCGGTAACCTTGACTATCGCGCTCTCCCCTGGGTGGATGAAGGCGATGTCGCGCGGAGAGATGCGCGCCTCGACGAGCAGCTTATCGTCCAGCGGCACAATCGACATCAGCCGCCCGCCGGGCGGGATCACGCCGCCCACGGTGTTGATCGAAATGTCCTTGACGATACCGCGCACCGGGGACGTGATGGTGGTACGGCTGAGCATGTCGCCGCGCCCTTGCGTAATGGCACGCTGCGCATCGGCATCGGCGTTGGCCTTGGCGAGGTCTTCGCGGCCCTTGACGTAGTAATCGTTATAGGCGCTGTTGCGGCGCGTTTGCAGATCGGCAATACGGCTTTTCAGACGCAGCACTTCCACGTCACTGGCGGCGCCTTGAGCCACCAGAGGTTCGGTCATGTGCAGTTCATTCTGGGCCAGACTGATTTGCGTGTCGAAATCGGACAGCGTTTTCTGCAGCGCGGTGGTACTTTGCTGATACAACTGGGTTTCGGTTTTCACCAAATTGGTGTGCTTTTCGACATCGCTTGGGAAGCTCAGTTTGGTGCCATTGACCTGCGCCGTCAACCGCGCGGCGGTAGCCTCCGCGGCCAGCAGGCGCGATTGGCTTTCCTGGACAGCCGACTCGTTGCGCGTCGGATCAAGCTTGGCAATAACCTGACCGGCCTTGACGATGTCGCCCTCCCTGACCGGCAACGCGTTCAAAATGCCACCTTCCAGAGACTGGATATCCTGATCCTTAAGGCTGGGCACAACCTTGCCCATACCCGTGGAAACTTCGTCGATCTTGAAAAACGAGGCCCAAGCCAATAACGCGATGAACGCCAAGGCGATGAGCCACGTGACCCACGAGACGCGCGGCAAGGGCTGTTCATCACGGGTGCCGACGAACAGCTTGGGTGGCCCGCCCAGCATCATCCCTCCGCCACCGCCCCCGCCCGCTGGCGGGGCAGCGCCTCGGCCGCCGCCAGCACCGCCAGAAAACGGTTGCTGCGGCATCCGCACCTGCACTTGCGGCGCCTCGCCGCCAGCGCCAGCGGCTGCGGCCGCCGTGCCAACCTGCACCGTGGCAGCTTCGCGCATCAGCGCCGGTTCTACCCGCTGCCCATTGTTTGGATTTGGGTTTTCTGCGTTCATTTGGTGAATGCTCCCAGTACCTTGTCCTTGGGACCGTCCATGACGATCCGCCCCCCGTCGATAACGACAATACGATCAACCAGCGCCAGCAGCGATGCGCGGTGGGTTGATACCACCAAAGTGCGCGAACCGAGCCACTTGTGCAGCGACTCGATGACGTGGCGCTCGCTGGCCTCGTCCAGACTGGCGGTTGGCTCGTCGAGCAGCACAATTTGCGGATCGGTCAGAATCGCGCGCGCCAGCAACATGGCTTGCCGCTGCCCGCCAGACAGGCCCGCGCCGCCTTCAAAGATGATGTTGTCCAAGCCCTGCGGCCGCGATTGCACGAACGGCAGCGCCCCGCTGATGCGCAGCGCCTCGGCCATGGCGGCGTCGTCGGCCATGGGCGCGCCCATGACCAGGTTTTCGCGGATGGTGCCGTAGAACAGATGCGCGTCCTGCGTCAGCAGCGTCATGTCGCGCCGCAAGTCCGCCGGATCGAGCATCTGCAGTTCGGTGTTGTCGAGCAGGACATGCCCTTCCTGCGGACGAACCAGCCCGGCAAGCAGGCGCAGCAGCGTTGATTTGCCCGCGCCGATGCGGCCCAGTATGGCGATTTTTTCGCCCGCCTGGATCGTCAGCTTCTGAATCGCCAGCGCCGGGGCGCGGTCTTCCTTGCCGTATTGGAAGACGGCGCGATTGATCGCGTATTCGCCGCGCAGCGAAGCGCGGTGCACCCGCGATTGCTGTTCGGGTTGATCGACGGGGCGCTCCATCAATTCGTTGAGGCCCTTGCGCGCGACCATCGCCTGTTGCCAGCGCGCGAACAGGCCCGATAGTTGCGCCAACGGCGAAATCATGCGCGAGGAAAGGATCGAACAGCCCACCAGCGCACCGGTACTCATGTCGCTCTTCATCACCAGGAAACAGCCGGTCAGCAGTACCAAGGCATACATCACGTTCTGGACTTCCTGCGTCCAGGTCATGAGCATACTGACCAGGAACCGCTGTTCCATGGAGATGTTGGCCGATACCGCGTTGGCGCGGTTCCACAGGTTCTCAAAGCGCGGCTCGGAACGCAGCAGCTTGATGTCCTCGATGCCTTGCACCGCCTCGACCAGCATGGCGTTGCGCAGCGCCGATTCACGCATCCCCTCGTTGGCCAGGCGCGCCAGCGGTTTTTGGACCAGCAGGCCCGGAATCACCAGCATGGGTATGGCGCACAGCGTGACCAGCACCAGCGGGCCGCCGAGGATCCACATGATCGCCAGAAACAGGAAAAAGAACGGCAAGTCGGCGATGGCGTTGACCGTGGTGGAGGTCATCATCTCGCGCACTTGTTCGAGTTCGCGGATCTGGGCGATGAACGAACCGGTGGATTTGGAGATGGCGTCCTGCCGTATCCGCAGCGCATGGCCGAAGACCACGTCGGAAATGCGCAAGTCGGCGCGCTTGCCCACCAGGTCGGACAGGTATACGCGCACCAACCGCAAGGAAAACTCGAACACGATCGCCACCGCGACGCCGCTGAAGAGTACCCACAGCGTCGGTTCCGATTGCGCGGGAATGAC
>JAIRRE010000311.1 GCA_031256125.1 Burkholderiaceae bacterium | reverse complement strand
ATCCGTAAAACGTGTAAGGATAACGCCCCATGACTCTCTCCACCTCCTCACCCCAAGATGCCCCCGTACCGGCGCGCATCGGCATCGTCTCTATCAGCGACCGCGCGGCGCGCGGCGCGTATGCCGACGCGGGCCTGCCCGCGCTGCGCAACTGGCTCGCGCGCGCGCTTATCAACCCAATCGCGTTCGAGGAGCGCCTGATTCCAGACGAGCGCCCCATCATCAGCCAAACGCTGATCGAACTGGTGGACGCCGGCTGCGCGCTGATTCTGACCACCGGCGGCACCGGCCCCGCGCCGCGCGACGTGACGCCCGAGGCCACGCTGGCCGTGGCCGAGCGCGAACTGCCCGGTTTTGGCGAGCAGATGCGACAAATCAGCCTGCGCTTTGTGCCCACCGCCATCCTCTCGCGGCAAGTGGCGGTGATTCGCGCACGAACGCTCATCATCAACCTGCCCGGCCAGCCCAAGGCCATCGCCGAAACGCTGGAAGGGCTTAAAGATGCCGATGGCCGCGCCATCGTTCCCGGCATCTTCACCGCCGTGCCTTATTGCATCGACTTGATCGGCGGGCCGTATCTCGAAACCCGCCCGGAGGTTTGCGTGGCATTCCGGCCCAAATCGGCGCGGCCATAACGAAAAACCGTCAGCCCGCAACACCAACCGCCCCCTCCTTGAGCAACTGCGGATACCGCACCGGCAGCAGTCCTTGCAGCCCGAATTGCGCCAGCAGCGCGCGCAGCCGCGCGCCTGCCGTGTGTTTGTAATGGCCCGTCTGGCGCGCGAGGATGAGTTCATTTTTCAGGCTGTGTTCCCAGCCCACCAGTTCCGTCACCGTGACTTGATAGCCCTGCGATTCGAGATAGAGACAGCGCAACACATTGGTGAGCTGGCTGCCGATTTCCCGCGTGTGCAGCGGGTGGCGCCAAAGTTCGGCCAGCGGCGTGCGCGCCAGTTGCAGCGCCTTTGATTGCCGCAGACAGGCCGCCACTTCGGCCTGACAGCACGGCACCAGCGCCATCGCCTGCGCCTGCTTGGCCAGACCAAAAGCGATGGCGTCGTCGGTGGCGGTATCGCAAGCGTGCAGCGCGGTGACCAGATCAATGCGCGCGGGCAGACCCTGCTCCTGCGCCGCGTCAGCGGCGGCGATGTTAAGAAAGCGCATGTGCGCAAAGCCCAGCCGCGCAGCCAAGTCGCGCGAGCGGGTAACCAGTTCGGGCCGCGTTTCAATGCCATAGATGACGCCGCCCGCGCCATCGCCCGAACCGGGCCACAGCCGGTCGTGCAAGACGAAGCCCAGATAGGATTTACCCGCGCCGTGGTCGGCCAGCGTGAGCGCGCCGTCATAGGGCCGGATGTCGGCAATCAATTGTTCGATGAAATGCACCAGATGATCGACCTGCTTGAGCTTGCGGCGCGAGTCCTGATTGAGCCGCCCCTCGCGCGTCAGGATATGCAGTTCCTTGAGCAACTCCACCGACTGGCCCGCCCATGCCAAGTCTTGCGGCAACGCGGCAGCCGCTGGCGCCTTGTTTGGAGCGAGCCGCGCGCTCATGTCCCGATCCCTGCGGCTCATCCCGCGCAGCAACGGTCGATCACCGCGCGCACCTGGGTATCCGGCACGGCACGCACCGTAGCGCGCCCCGGACCGTCGATGAGCACGAAGCGGATTTCCCCCTGCACGGCTTTTTTATCGATGCGCATCAGTTCCAGGTAACGCCCGGCGTTGTCTTGCGCATCCAGCACCGGCCCTTGTACGGGCAAACCGGCGCGGGCAATCAGGCCGCGCAGCCGCGCCACGAACGGCGCATCCACCAGCCCCAGCGCGCGCGACAACTCGGCGGCCATCACCATGCCCGCGGCCACGGCCTCGCCGTGCAGCCACGCGCCGTAACCCAGCCCCGCCTCGATGGCATGGCCGAAGGTATGGCCGAAGTTGAGGATGGCGCGCAGACCCGATTCGCGCTCGTCCTGCCCCACCACGGCAGCCTTGATTTCGCAACTGCGCCGCACCGCATGGGCCAGCGCGGCAACATCGCACGCGCGCAACGCCTGGACATGTTGCTCGATCCAGTCAAAAAACGCCATGTCCGCAATCGGCCCGTATTTGATGACCTCCGCCAGCCCCGCCGACAACTCGCGCGGCGGCAGCGTTTTGAGCGTCGCCAGATCGCACGCCACCGCCAACGGCTGATAGAACGCACCAATCATGTTTTTGCCCAGCGGATGGTTGATGCCGGTTTTGCCGCCCACCGACGAATCGACCTGCGCCAGCAACGTCGTGGGCACTTGCACGAACGGCGCGCCGCGCATATAGCAAGCGGCGGCAAAGCCCGTCATATCGCCCACCACGCCGCCGCCCAGCGCATACAACACCGTGCGGCGGTCGGCTTGCTGCGTCAGCAGCGCGTCAAAAATGGTGTTCAGCGTCTGCCAGGTCTTGAACTGCTCGCCATCGGGCAACTCCAGCCGCAGCACCCGCGCGTGTCGCTGCGCCAGCGTGGCCGCAAGGCGATCCGCATACAGCGGCCCCACAGTGGTATTGGTGACGATCAACGCCGTGCCGCCCGGCGGCACCGCTGCGAAAGCAGCCGGATCATCCAGCAACCCCGGCGCAATCAGAATGTCATAGCCGCGTTCGGCCAGCGGGATCGGAACGCGGGTAAGAGCTAAAGCAAAAGACATGGCGTCAAGTGTAGAGGCCAGGCCAACACCGCGCCATCATGGCGCCCGCGCGCCGGGCCTGCTGAGCTGCATCAAATCCAACTGCATCACCACCTTGTTGACCAGCATCCCCAGCGACACGCCATGCGCATCCAGCACGAAATGCGCGCACTCGCGGTAGAGCGCATCGCGCTCGGCATACAGCGCCTGCAAGCGCGCCAGCGGATCGGCCACTTGCAACAGCGGACGCTTGGTGTCTTTATTCAAACGCCGGTAAAGCTGCTCTGGAAAGATGCGTAAATAAATGACTGTGCCGCCCGCGTGCAAACGCGCCCGGTTGGCCCGGCGCAACACCGCGCCGCCACCGGTTGCCAGGACTTTCGGCTCGCCGCCGGTCAGTTCAGCGATGACTTGCTCTTCCAGATCGCGGAAAGCCGCCTCCCCCTCGGACTGGAAAAAGCTGCGAATACTGACACCGATGCGCGCCTCGATAACCGCGTCCGTATCCACGACAGGCAAGCGCAGCCGTTGCCCCAACTGCCGCGCCACGCTGGATTTACCCGCGCCGGGCATACCGACGAGGATAGGGCGGGGAACGAAAACCGCTTCAGGCATGGTGTCAAGCGTGAAAAGAAAAACCGCGATGGTAGCCCATCGCGGTTGAAAATCAGTCAGCAAACACTCAAAATCCTGAGCTACAAGATACAGGGTTCAGTGGCTTGAAAGTCACAGTCGCCGTCGCCTGGAAGTAGGTATTGTTCGTGTCCACTACCGTCAAAGGAATGGTGTAAGTATTGACGGTGCATGGCACTGCCAGCGATACAGCGAATCCTGCAGCAGTGGACCCTGCGATTAGCGGCCCTGGCACTGGGTTGAGCGAAATACTGATCGGGGGAAGAAGCAGACCGCTGTTGGGATCGTTGACGGCCGGGTAAATATAGAACGGACCGGTGCCAGAACCTGCCAGCGTGATCGTCGCCGTGTTCGTGGAATTCGTCGGCGACGGTACTGTCTGGGCCGGCGGAATCGCCGCAACATCGGTCAGACTGGTCGTGGCGGTCACGATCGCGGTAGAACCGCTGGCATCCTGAACCAGGATAGTAGAGCTTGCACTATCCGTGGCGCCAACCAGCGTAACCATCAACAAAGAACCACTAACCGAAACCGTCGCCACATTGGTGTTGCTGGAAATTGCGCTATACGGCGGTGTACCACCCAAAATACTGACGGTCTGCGTACTGCCAACATACCCGCTAATGGTTGCTGGAATGACGCTCAGCGGCGTAGTTGGCGCAGTCCCACCGCCACCGCCGCCACTTGACGTGGTAGCAACGGTAACGGTAAGCGCATAGGGGATGCCACAACTATCCTGCGCTGCAATGGTAGCCGTGCCAACCGCAAGGGCGGTAATGGTAAAACTGGAACCTCCGTGGGACGTGATACTGGCGACTGTCGGGTTGCTACTGCTTGCCATATACGGAGACATTCCGCCAGTCAACGATAAATTTTGCATTTGGCCTGGAGGCAGCGTTATCGCCGTTGTCGTCCCCAAGGAGCTATACAGCGAAGCAGGAGGCGGCAATATACTGGCCGGGAACGAGAATGTAGTTTGATTATAGGAAGAATCCTGAACCCATATAGTGTTATCGGTACTGCTACTCGATCCCCCGCTACCGCTATCCGATCCTCCACTACTACTGGGGGCAACATAGCAACCTGCCGACAGATATACCGTCCCGTCATCCAGCAGATGCGCGCTAACATTTTGAACATTGGATCCGATGTAATACGGTGGCTGACCGCCCGAAATTTTAGTCGGCTCGGCATAATTGCCTGACGGCAGGCCTATGCCTGATATATTGGGTGTCATGCGCAGCTTGGATGTCGGCGGCACCAAAGGTGTCCCCGAAGCACCGCCGCCGCCGCCGCACGCGGATAGAAGCAAGGCCGCGCACAAACCCAGCGCTCCGCCGATTTTTATCAAAAATGATCTACACATTTCATATCGCCTTTTAACAAATTCATACCAAATTTTATGTCTCATTTTAATAAATTAAATATCCGAACCCCACCCATCATCATCGCAGCGTTGCCTTTTCAGTCAAAATCTTGGGCGTGATGAACACCAGCATCTCCGTCTTGGTGACGGATTGGCTGTTATTTTTGAACAGATTGCCTAGAACAGGAATATCGCCCAATAACGGGACTTTTTGCACCGTCTCACTTTGATTCAGCGTATAAATACCGCCTATAACCACCGTGCCGCCGTTTTCGACCAGTACCTGCGTCTGTACCTGATTGGTGTCGATAGGAATACCGGCGCTACTCGCCAGCGTGGTATCGGGCGTATCCTTATGGATGTTCAAATCGAGAATGACATTACCCTCTGGCGTAATCTGGGGCGTGACTTCCAGACTCAGCACCGCCTGCTGGAACGATACCGCCGTGGCGCCACTTGAGGTTGCCGAATTGTAGGGTATTTCAGTACCCTGGGAAATCGTTGCCTTGGTCTGATCGGCCGTCACGACGTGCGGGCTTGAAATCACCCGGCCTTTGTTATCAGCTTCCAATGCGTCGATTTCCAGATTCAAAAAGCGGTTGGCCACCGAATTGAACAGCGAAATTGCAAACGACGACGACGCCCCGGCCAATGCCCCGGTTGTGGCGGCGGGTAAACTCACAAACGTCGTGTTACTGGTGCTGCCGCCCGGCTGGTTGGTACTGCCCTGCACGGCGGCATAATTGGCTCCGATAGCAACCCGGCTATTGCCGCCTATGCCATAACCGGGCGTGCCGCCCTGCTGCGCGCGCAAATCCACGCCGCCCAGCTTGACTCCCAGCGCCCGGCCCCAATCGTCGGAAGCCTCGACAATACGCGCTTCAATCAAAACCTGGCGTACCGGCACATCGAGCTTTTTAATCATTTCTTCGATTTGCGTCAAATGCGAAGGCGTATCTGAAACAAATATTTGATTAGTACGTGGCTCGGCAATTACAGTACCACGGCCGCTAAGTAGGCCGCTACCACTCTGTCCGGCACCTGATCCCCCCGCAGTCGCACTGCGCAATTGCGTGGCAATGGTATTGGCTTTGGCATAATTGAGCTGGAAGCTTTCAGTGCGCAGCGGCTCTAGGTTACTGATTTCCTGCTGCGCTGCCAGGTCGGCTTTTTCCTTGGCAGCCAGTTCATCTTTGGGGGCAATCTGAATCACGTTGCCAGTGCGCTTCATACCCAGCGATTTGGCTTGCAGGATAATGTCCAGCGCCTGATCCCACGGCACATCTTTCAACCGCAAAGTCAAGTTACCCTGTACCGTATCGGAAACGACGATATTGAAGTTTGTAAAATCAGCAATGACTTGCAGCAACGATCGCACGTCGATATTCTGAAAATTGAGCGATAGTTTCTCACCCTGGTAACCCGGTCCTTGCGTGAGTTTGTTGGAATTTATTTTCTGCTGGCGAATTTCGATCACCAACTGGTTATTGCTTTGGTAAGCGGAATGTTCCCAT
>JAIRRE010000282.1 GCA_031256125.1 Burkholderiaceae bacterium | reverse complement strand
TGATGGCCTGAGTCACCCCGCCTTGGCTTTGAATTTCACTATCCGCCGCGGCCATACTCGAAATGGGCATCGAATTTTGCCCATAGCCGCTCAGATTGAACTCAAGCGCAGCCGTCTGCGCCATCCCGCCGCCGAGACTGTCGCCGTCGGTCATGATCTGATACCCGGGATAGTCTTTTTGCACTTGGGCAAGCGCCTGTTGAAAAACAGGCTTTATCGCTTCCCAAGCAGAACCCCCTGAATTTAAAAGATCAGACTCATAATTCACCAGATCGCAACTGCCCCTGAACGCAATTACCACTTGGGAGGTGCTTTGGTTGACAAAAACAGTCAACGCATTGTTCCCGGATGAATCGGCCTCCTGGCCGTATGGCGCAACCCAGCCTGCGGGCACAACAGAGTCTCCCGGCTTCGCTGTCCCGTATGCTGCATCGGATAATTCCGCTGCAGTGAGTGCACTAATTCCTGTTGCCATGATAGGCTCCTGTCAATTGAGATTAATAAAACCCACCAGCATTTCCGGTTTTAATCTATTAGAAATGGGCGGCATCGACCTCCCTCATCCTTGCGCACATCTAACCAACTATCTTTTTTACAAAAAAAACAAAAAAGTTGACCGAATAGACCAGCCACTCAAGCTATACCTTTATCATCAAAATAATCCGGTACCAGACCAACCCAGTTAGCGACCTGGAACAACATAGTAAGTTCTCACGCATGCAAACCATATCTTAAAGCAAACTCACTCAAAAAATTTACCGTTCGTCGGACAAATAGCACCTTTCGTCGGATCGTTCAACTTAAAAACGGCAGTTGGATGCGTCCGCCAGTGCCGTGATCGACGTACCAGGCAAGGGGAAGGACGCAGCGTGCTCATGCCCGCAAGGACGAGCAACGTTGCATGGCGGGCGCATAGCGGTTCGCCCAAATGGTGAAGCTCAATCAGAGGCAAAAACCGTAGTGTTCATGCGTGGTTGCAAAGGTAAAGGAGCGGTCAACTGCCATTTTTAGGTTCAAAAGCAGCGCCAAGACACTACCCTTCGCGGAACCTCAACCTGCGATATTGCACTTCAAATTTGAATCCGCCCAGTTTTGTTTCCGTCAGAGTCGGTGTGGAACGGACAGCGCCACGCACGCTATACCGCGCTGACACAACTAACCCGGCGCACCCAAAAAACGGAACGAGCGACCGCCCTTGGGTGCTCATGCGCGGCTGGGGCGGTTTTTATAATGAATGACTGCGATTCGTGCACATGGCCCGTGTGCTGTGCCGATCGAGCATTCGTTGCTATCAACAGAGGAGCTTTTTTCATGTCCGCCCCCGCCGCTGGCGTATCTATCATCCGCTTTCTTGATTTGTGCAACCGGGGCGCTGTCCGAGGCACACGGGTGTTCATCCGCGCCGACCTCAACGTGCCGCTGGATAGCAGCGGGCAGATCACCGAGGATACCCGCATCCGCGCTTCGGTGCCGGGAATCGAAGCCGCGCTAACGGCGGGCGCGGCGGTCATGGTCACGTCCCATCTGGGGCGGCCGACCGAAGGTCAGTTGAGGCCGCAAGATTCTCTCGCGCCGGTCGCCCAGCGGCTGCGCGAACTGGTGCGCCACCCCGGCAAGCAAGCGGTGCCGCTGATCGCCAATTGGGCCGATGGCGTCGAGGTTGCGCCCGGCCAGTTGGCGCTGCTGGAAAACTGCCGCGTCAATCCAGGTGAGAAAAACAACGACGACACGCTTTCACGCAAACTGGCGCGGCTGTGCGATATTTACGTCAACGATGCGTTTGGCACCGCGCATCGCGCCGAGGCAACCACCCATGGCATGGCGCGCTACGCGCCCATCGCGTGCGCCGGCCCGCTGCTGGCGGCCGAACTGGACGCGCTGGGCAAGGCGCTGCACAACCCGGCGCGCCCGCTGGCGGCAATCGTTGCCGGGTCAAAAGTTTCCACCAAGCTGACGATCCTCAAATCGCTGGCCGAGAAAGTCGATCAACTGATCGTCGGCGGCGGCATCGCCAACACCTTCATGCTGGCCGCCGGGCTGCCGGTGGGTAAATCGCTGGTCGAAGCGGGCTTGGTCGATGAGGCACGGGCCATTATTGGGTTGATGCAACAACGCGGTGCGGCCGTGCCCATCCCGGTGGATGTGGTGACCGCGAAAGAGTTCGCCCCTACCGCCAAAGCCGAAGTTAAAGCCGCAACCGATGTATCCGCTGATGACATGATTCTGGACATCGGCCCGCGAACCGCGCAAGCGCTGGCGGCACAGCTTGAGCGCGCGGGTACCATCGTCTGGAATGGCCCGGTGGGGGTGTTCGAGTTCGAACAGTTTGGCGCGGGTACCCAAACGCTGGCCCAAGCCATCGCGCGCTCGCCGGCGTTCTCCATTGCGGGCGGCGGTGACACGCTGGCGGCGATCGCCAAGTACGGTATCGCCGAGCGGGTGAGCTACATCTCCACCGGCGGCGGCGCATTCCTGGAGTTCCTCGAAGGCCGCAAGCTTCCGGCGGTGGAGGTGCTGGAAAAGCGCGCGGCGGAATCGCAACCCGGTTGAGTTTATGTATGGGCTGCTCCAAGGGCCAGACGCATTTGATAAGCTTACCTACTTAACAGGAGAGCAGCAAGATGCAGCAGCAGCGCGCGTCCACAGTATTGGCTTCGGCCATTGCCCTTTCTATCGTCAGCGCGATGGCGCTCAGCGGCTGCGCCGCGCCCAAGCTGGCGTCCGTGGCTCCGGTTGCCGGCGTGGCTGCGGCCAAGCCCGCGAACACAGCGCCCTGGATTGCCGTGCCGCCGACAAACGTTGGCGCGTGGTATGACTTGGGTGCGTATCAGGCGCCGTGGCTGGCGGGCGATGGGCCGGTGCCAGTAGCCGGGCCGAACGCGCCCACGCGCGTAGTGGGTTGGCTACGCGAAGCTGATCCTGCAAACGATGCCCTACAAACCAGTAAAGGTAGCGCGGATGATTGGCTGGCCATTGTCATCGTGCAGGTCGCGCCGGGCGCGACCGCGCCGTGCTCCACGCAAGCGACCAGTCTAGATGTGGAAGCTGCCGGGCCGGGATGTCTGCGTTTACGGCGCGACGCGGATTTCGACCGCTGGCTTCAGGCTGCCGAGCCTACCCTCTACCGCTGGGTCGATGCCCACGGCTGGACGAGCGAACCGCGTGCTTGGGCTGCTTACCGACTGCCATCGGCGGGCAGCGGCGCAGTCGAAGTGCACGCGCTGATCGACCCCAGCCTGATCGAACCGACCATACGCAACACCACGGATTTCATTACCAGCGGCGGGCCTGGCCAGCAGTGGGCGCGGCAGTTGGCCGCCGCCGTGCGCGCCACGAACGGCGCGGCGGGAAGCACGTTGACCGTGCCGCCATTCCCGTTCGCACCCGCGCCGCGCGCCACGCCAGAGGCGACACTGCCCGACGAGCTGCCGACCCGCCCGGAAGGTAACGCCAGCGCGCCCGCTGACGCTGCTGCCTCCGCGCCTGCCGTGGCCGAGCAGGTAACGCCGCAGGCCGGGCGGTCGGCGGCATCGCCGTAGCCTGACCGCCTTGCGCCGCGTCAGAACCGGGAATAAAACGGTGCCCGGCGACGGCGCGAGCGGCCCGCGTGTTAAATTGCTCTCATAAAAAATGGGAGTTTATCGCTATGTCAGAGGATCGTTTCTGGCTTAAAAGTT
>JAIRRE010000281.1 GCA_031256125.1 Burkholderiaceae bacterium | reverse complement strand
CCATGCCGGGGCATTTCCGGCCGCTGGTGTTCGGCGAAGTGCCCCTGTATCTGGATTCCGTGCTGGGGGCGCACGACTTTCTGCCGGGGTTCGTGCCGTTCATCGACGAATACGGGGTGACGTGCCTGGAAATCTCCCAGCTTCCCGCCAACAGCCATCCGGGCCTGATGGATTTTCTCTCGCGGATGCCCATCGAATACCGCTGGAGCACGCGCTTTATCGCGCTGGACATGCTGCAAGCCGAGAAGATCATCAACAAGTACCGCTCCAAGTGGTCCAACAAGCGCATTTCGATGTTGAACCACTTCCGCCAGTCGCAAGGCGGCCAGGTTTCGCACTTCAATCTGGACGCGGTGGGCATGACCAATGACACCGTGGACGCGCTCGCGGAGAACGCCAGTGGCCAGGTGCTCTACGGGTACTACACCAGCGTCATCCTGCTGGCGCACACCGATCCGGCCCTACTGGAGCAAAGCAGCCGGGAAGTGGCCACCTTTATCCGCCAGCACGGGTTTGGCGCGCGCATCGAGAGCGTGAACGCCGTCGAAGCCTGGATGGGCACGCTCCCCGGCAACACGGTGGCCAACGTGCGCCGCCCGCTGGTGCATACGCTCAATCTGGCGCACCTGCTGCCCTTTACCGCAGTCTGGGCCGGGCCGGACGAGCATCCGTGCCCGTTCTACCCGGAGCATTCCCCGCCGCTGTTCTTCGCCAAAACCGATGGGGCCACCCCGTTTCGCGCCACGTTGCACGCGGGCGATTTGGGGCACACGGTGATCGTGGGGCCGACCGGCGCGGGCAAATCGACCCTGCTGGGTCTTATTGCGGCGCAGCAATTCCGCTATCCGGGCGCTCAGGTGTTTGCCTTCGACAAGGGCTATTCCATGCAGCCGCTGGTTTGGGCTGCGGGCGGCGAGCACTACGACATTGCCGGTGACACCACCGAAGACCTGGCGTTTTGCCCGCTGGGGCGGATCCACGAACCGGACGAACAGGATTGGGCCGCCGGGTGGATCGAGGGATTGGCCTTGCTTCAGAACGTAGCCATCACGCCGGGACACCGCAAGCGCATTTACCAGGCCGTGCTGGACCTGGCCAAAGCCACCAGCCAGCCCGCCGAGCGCACCCTGACCAATTACGTACTGACCTTGCAGGATCAGGAACTGCGCGACGCCCTGCACCCTTACACGTTGCGCGGGGCGGGCGGCAAGTTGCTCGACGCGCAAAGCGACGCCTTGCGCGAAGACCGTTTTCAGGTCTTTGAACTGGAACACCTGATGCAAAAGGGCGAGCAGCAACTCTTGCCGGCCCTGCTGTACCTGTTTCGCCGGCTGGAGCAGCGCCTCAAGGGCCAGCCCACCCTGCTGCTTTTGGACGAAGCCTGGAAGATGCTGGATCACCCGGTGTTCCGGCAAAAGATCCTCGAGTGGCTCAAAGTGCTGCGCAAGCGCAATGCCGCCGTGGTGTTCAGCACCCAGTCGCTGGCGGACTTGAACCGTTCGGGCATTGCCGACGTGGTGTTCGAGTCGTGCCCGACCAAGATTCTTCTGGCCAACGCCGAGGCCGTCACCGACAACGTGCGTCCGCTCTATGAGCGCATGGGCCTCAATGACCGGCAAATCCAGATCGTCGCCCAAGGGGTGCCCAAGCGCGATTACTACATGGTTCACCCGGACGGCAAGCGCCAGTTCGAGCTGGGCCTCTCAAGAGCCGAACTGGCCTTCGTCGGGGCGTCCGACCCGGAAAGCCTGGGCTGTATCCGCAAGCTCCGCGCCGAGCTGGGCGATGCCTGGCCGGCCCAGTGGCTCGTTGAACGCGGGCAGCCCGAGGCTGCCAGGCGTTGGCAGTCCTACCAGTAATCCCCTCCCGAAAGGAAATGCGATGCAAACGAAAGTGAAAGCACAAGCGTTCGTACTAACGGCAGTCCTGGCTATAGCCGGAACCTCCCACGCCTCCGGCTGGTTCGATGGCGCCACCTTGCCCGAACAGATCGTGCAGGAAGTCACCCTGGTGAGCAGTCTGACTTCCCAATTGCAGGTCGAGTATTACCAGCTTCAGCAACTGCAATCGGCGTTTTCCGGGGCCAATGCCCTGCAAAACTGGAACGACCCGGCCATCAAGCAGTCGCTGCTTCAACTGGTCAACGCCATCGCTCAGGCGCAAGGCGTGAGCTACACAATTCAGAACGTGGCGCAAAGGGTGACGGACACCTACGGCGATCCGAATCAGCAGATCAGCAACTACTCGCAGCAGGTGGCCAACTGGACCGCCGACACCAACAGCCAGATCGCGGCGGTGCTCCAGCAGTACAAGTTAAGCGCCAACGATTTCCAGACGCAGCAAGACGCCTTGAACGTCATCCAGCAGAAGTCGCAGACCGCCAGCGGCACCAAGGATTTGCTGCAAGCGGGCAATCAGATCAACGGGATGATGGTCACGCAAATCCAGAAGCTCCAATCGGACGTGCAGGCGGGCAACCAGCTCATTGCCAACCGGATCGGGCAGGAAGCCAACCAGGACGCGCACAAGGACGATGCCCTGAAACGGTGGCTGGCCGGTCAGGATGTGGACAACCCCGGCGCCAGCACGATCAACCCAGCCAGCGCGCCCAATCCGGCCACGGGCGTCAACTGACCGGAACCGCGTTGTGAAGCCGCGCGCCGTTGCCGCAAAGGTATTTCTCACCCTGGCTTTCCTGCTGGGGTGCGGGAGCGCCTGGGCGGGCGCTTGCACGCTGGCGTCTCAGGCCAAGGGCGGCTTGTTCGACAGCACGGTGAGCAGCTTTTACGGGGCGAGCAGCAGTTGGCTCACCAACGCCAGCGGCATCGCATCGCACATCTTCTGGGCGCTGGCGGCCATCGAGTTCACCTGGGCGGCGATCAACTGGGTGCTGCGCAAGCACGAGATCGGCGACCTGCTGGCCTCGGTGTTCTTCAAGATCATGTCGATCATGTTCTTCTACTGGCTGGCGATTTCTTATGCGCCGACCTGGATTCCTATGGTGTTGCAGGGCTTTGGGCAGATGGCCACCGGCGTGCTGGGCAGTACGGGAACCACACCGCCCACGGTGGAGCCGGGAATGATTTCGCCCAGCGCGGTGATGAACGTGGGCTTGTGTGTGGCCAACAACCTGACGGTTTCTGCATCGAATTGGGCCGCCAGCGGCTTGGCCGATAAATTCCTTTTTGCGCTGATGACCGTGGCCAGCATCGTGGTGACGATCATCGCGTACTTCCTCATCACGCTGCAACTGCTGATGACGGAAATCGAAGCCTTCATCGTGCTCTTTGGCGGGGCGGTGATGCTGGGCTTTACCGGATCGCGCTGGACCCTGCCTTGGGGCGAGAAGTATTTTGCGTATGCGGTCAGCGTGGGCGTCAAGTTGATGGTGATCTTTTTGATCGTGGGACTGGGCGATCAGATCGTGACCAACGGGGTCAATGCCCTGGTGACGGGTCAGACCCTGACCCTGGGGCAGTACGCCCAGATGATGATGGTCGTCCTGATCTACGCGGGGCTGGCCTGGAACGTGCCCTCGATGGCCGGGAGTTTTTTGAACGGCACCCCGAACATGAGTCTGGGCAGCATGGCCGGGGCGGCGATGGCCGCAACCGGGGCGGCCGTGGGAGCGGCGGCGGCCATACCCGGCTCGGCGGCGGCTGTAAGCGGCGCGGCCAAGTCTGCCGTATCGGGGGCCAAGTCCCTGGGCAGCACAGCCGCCGATACCGCCCAGACCGCTTCTTCGGCGTACCAAAGCGTGGCGGCAGCCGGACAAAGGATGCTGGGGCTGGGTGGCGGCGGCAGTAGCGGCAGTAGCGCCCCGAAACCGTCACCCGGCGGTGGCAACCCCGGCGGCACTCCGAACGCTCCCGCAGGCGATCAAGGCACGGGCGAGAAGGACGCATCCGCCGCCACGGACAAGGGCGCTCCCGCCGCAGCCAACAAGGGCACTTCCGCATCTGGCAAGAGTGCCTCCGCATCGCCGGTCGAAGCCGCTGCGCAATTGCCGTCCGAGGGATCGCCTGTGCCGGATGAGTTCGTGCCTTTGGAAGAAATCGCGGCCTCGGATCGTTACAACATTCCGCCCAGCCTAGGCACGGGCAGTTTTACCGGCACGGATGGCAAGAGCACAAGCGGCGACGCCATCCCAGATCAGGCCATTCCAGATCAGAAACCGCCGGAAGTTTCCCCTGTGGGCAACGACAACGCCATCGCCGGGGCCGGCGCGGCCCAGACCGGGGGCATGGCCAGCGCCGGGCAGATGGACAAGCTGACGGCGGCCATCGACAAATTGGCCGGCAGCCAGCAAGCCCCGTCTTTCGGCCAGCGCGCCGGCGCTTACGCCAAAGACAAGCTCTCCAGCGCGGCGCAGCACCTCAAATCAAGCGACGGCCAGACCGGCAGCGCCTCCATTCGCTTCAAGCATTACGAAGACTAGGTTTTACGCCATGCCCCCAAAGCTCCCGAACGCAGCACCGGCCAAAGCCACTGTGGCCAATCCCTACCTGAACGCCCGGCGCGAACACGACGAGATGTTCGGCGGCTTCATCGTGCGCGCCCGCAACTGGCGTTATGCCGCCTTCTGCGCCTTCGGTATTACAGGAATCGCCGTGGCCGGCGTGGTCTGGATCGGTTCCCAATCGAAGATTCAGCCTTACGTGGTGCAGGTCGATCAACTGGGCGGCCCGGTGGCCGTGGCCATGCCGGTACGCGACTCGCGGCAGGCCGTCACCCAGCGCGTGGCCGAAGCGTTGGTGAGTAACTGGATCTGGGATGCCCGCACCGCTTTGGGCGATCAAAACGCCCAAAAGGTTTTGATCGACCGGGTGTATGCGATGGCCGGAACCAATGCGGCTTCCTACCTGAGCGCCTGGTATCGCGCCAATCCACCCTTGGACAGCGCCACCAAGGCAGTGGCCATTACGAGCGTGCTGGTCATTTCCAAAGACACGTATCAGGTGACGTGGGATGAAACCAGAACCCAATTGGGCCAGCAGGGCGCAACCGAACACTGGAAAGCCAACGTCACGACCGGGATCGACGCGAAGTTGGCTGCGTCGCCCAAGGTGTCGCTGGCCAGCCCGATGGGCATGTACGTGCGCGACGTGAGCTGGACGCAAGTCTTCGCAGGCGCGGAAACACCGCAGCCGCAGCAAAAGCCAGCCAACCCCACCCCACCCGCAGCCGAACGATCCAGTCAGGCCGGTTGATCGACATCGCAAGAACGCCTTGTGCGTGATTCAGGAGTTTTTATGAAACTGTGTTTTCAAATTGCATGGGCCGCTGCTTTGCTGGCCGCCGGCACAGGCAGCGCCTGGGCCATCGGTGATGCACCGCCTGCCGCCGACACCCCGGCAGTGGCGGCCAGCGCACCGCCCGCAGCGCCGGCGTCCGGCGCGAGCGCGGCAGTTCCCGTCATGGCACCCGCCTCCGTTCCCGTGGCCCAGCAAGTGCCCGCGCCCCGCGTGCGTGTGCATCGCCCTCCGCAGATCAATACCATTTCCCGCGCCGAAATCGACCAGGCCCAGCAATTGTGGGAACGCACCGGCCAGGCCGCCGGACTGATCGGCGACAACGGCACCGTGATGGCCGCCTATGGCGAAACCCGGCCGGTCATTCGCTGCGCGCCGCTGCACCTGTGCGTGATCGAACTGCTCGCCGGCGAGCAGATTACCGACTGGAGCATCGGCGACAGCGTGCGCTGGAAGGCCGCAGCAAGCCGCGCCGGGGATACGCCGGTGGTGGTCATCAAGCCGGTGGCCGCCGGGCTGGAAACCAACCTGACGGTTCTCACCGATCAGGGGCGGGTGTATTACATGACGCTCACCAGCACCCGGAGCAACTATGTGCCGCTGGTGCAGTTCTACAACCCGCAAGACCTTATCGAGAGAAACAACAGGCGCCTCACTTCGCTGCACGCCCAAGCCCAGGCCGTGCAGGAAAGCAAGGACGCCACCCTCGGCAAGCTCGATCCGGCCACGCTGGACTTCGGCTACGCCTGTACCGGCGAAGGTGAAACCTCCTTCAAGCCGGTGCGCGTGTTCTCCGGCAACGGCCATGTGTATCTGCAAATGCCCGATGACATGCAGTACCGCGATGCCCCGGCGGTCTTCGACGAAAGTCATAACACGACCCAACTCATCAACAGCCGGATGGTGCGCGGCTACACCATCCTCGATGGCTTGCCCGACAAATTCAAGCTGGTGGTGGGCGTTCAGAGCGTTACTTGCGCACATGGGGAAGTGAAGCCGGATCGGGCCATCAGCAAGGGGCGCTGGAACGGCACAGACCCGACGATGGTCGGTGGTTGAAGGGGCGTCTCATGGCGGATTCGGAAGTTGAAGACGTGACGGGCGCGGGCGCCAAGGGTATTGCCTTGCAGCAGGCTCCAAGGCGCTTGGGCGCGCGGTTTTCCAAACGCTCGAAGGTCATCGTGGTCGGCTTTGCCGCCGCGATGTTGGGTCTCATTCTGTACGGCATCATGGCCGCCGGTCAGCGCAATGCCCAGGCGCCCACCGCCGTGATCGACGATGCACCGGGTCAGGTGCGGCCGGATTTCAGCGGGATGCGCAGCGCCGCGCCGCCGGTGCCAACGCCTGCCCAGCCCGCCGCCGCAGCGAACAACCCCCAAAATGATTGCGAACAGCGCAACAACTCGCCGTGGCCGTGCGCGCCCAGGCCCAAAGCCTCGGCCCCGATCACCGCCGAGCAGAAATACCGGGAGTGGCTACTCAACCAGCGTTACAAGGATATGGAAGACGATGCGATGGCCCGGCGCGCGGCCATTGAATCGGACGTGAAGTCCCAGAACATGCAGGTTGCGGGCAGTCCAGTCCAGCGCTCCGCGCCACAGGGCGGCCCGCCGGGATCGGCGCTGGTGGCCTCGAACGCGAACAACCAGGCGGGCGGTCTGGGTCAGTTGCAAGCCGACTACCTCAAGGGAATCGCGGGCAGCAATACCGGCAAGGCGGGCATTGACGCCAACAAGGCTTGGCAGCAAGACGTGGGTAACAACAGCAGCGCCGGTGGCTACTTGCCCGCCACGCGGCAGGCGGCCCAGGGCGACTATGAACTGTTCGCCGGAAGCATCATCCCGGCGGTGATGGTCACGGCCATCGACAGCGATTTGCCGGGAACGATTACGGCGCAAGTGCGCCGCACGGTCTATGACAGCCGCAATCCCAGTGTGGTGCTGATTCCGCAAAGCGCCAAA
This sequence comes from Burkholderiaceae bacterium, assembly GCA_031256125.1. Classification (GTDB taxonomy): domain Bacteria; phylum Pseudomonadota; class Gammaproteobacteria; order Burkholderiales; family Burkholderiaceae_C; genus Ottowia. Next base: position 589 of record JAIRRE010000281.1, on the reverse strand, counting down.
CTGGTGGGCGAGTACAACAGCATGGTGCAGTACGGGCAAGAGCGGCTCATGGTGGTCTGGAACGAGATCATTTATCCAGACGGCAGTACGCTCGATCTGCACGGCATGTCCGGCGTCGATCAGATCGGCCAGGCTGGATTTAGCGATGAGGTCAATCACCACTACTGGGAAATCTTCGGCAGTTCGATTCTCATCAGCCTGTTCGGCACTGCGGCGCAACTGAGCCAGCCGCAGAACTCGGGCGCGTTCAACACGCCTAGCGGAGCAAGCCAGGCCACGGCCAACTTCGCCACGGCGATGGATACCACGGCGGCCAACGTCCTGAACAAGAACCTGAACATCGCGCCCACGCTCAACATCCGGCCGGGCTACCCTTTCAACGTGCTGGTCAACAAGACGGTCGTGATGCAGCCTTGGGCGGGGGATTGACGGGGCGCATCACAGCCCGTGGCCGAAATCGCGCCGCTTGGTACTGCGGCGCTGCGGTTGTTTCGCGGGTGCGCCATTCGCTGCGGGTTTCTGCACGCCGGTTGTTTTGCCCGTCAGGCCGCCCGCAGCCAAAGCGCGCTCGGCTTGCACCTTGACCTGC
>JAIRRE010000219.1 GCA_031256125.1 Burkholderiaceae bacterium | reverse complement strand
GATCATCCGCCGCGCCACGGAAAACGGCGAACCGATCGGCGAGCTCACGGCCCGCATGATCGCGCAGATGTACCGCGACTTCGACGCGCTGGGCGTGCTGCGCCCGGACCACGATCCGCGCGCCACCGATTACGTGCCGCAGATGCTGGACCTGGTGGGGCGCTTGCAAGACCAAAGGCTGGCCTACACCACCGCCGGGGGCGACGTAAATTACGCAGTGCGCCGGTTCCCCGGCTACGGCAAACTTTCGGGCAAAACGCCCGATGAGTTGCGCGCCGGTAGCCGGGTCGATGTCAGCGGGGACAAGCGCGATCCGCTCGACTTCGTGCTGTGGAAGGCAGCCAAGCCCGCCGAGCCGGAAGAGGCCAAATGGCCCAGCCCCTACGGCTTGGGAAGGCCCGGCTGGCATTTGGAATGTTCGGCCATGAGCTGCGCGCTGCTGGGCCAGACCTTCGACATCCACGGCGGCGGGGCCGATTTGCAATTCCCGCATCACGAAAACGAAATCGCGCAAAGCGAAGGCGCCAACGGCGCGCCGCTGGCGCGTTACTGGATGCACAACGGCTTCGTCAACATCGACGGTGAGAAGATGTCCAAATCGCTGGGCAACTTCTTCACCATCCGCGATGTGCTGCAAGTATTCGACGCCGAAACGGTGCGCTTTTTCATCGTGCGCAGCCACTATCGCAGCCCGCTGGCCTACAGCGACGCGCATTTGAACGACGCCCGCGCCGCGCTCCGGCGGCTCTACACGGCGCTTGATGCCGTCCCGCCACAAACGGCCAATGGCATCGACTGGTCGCACCCGGCGGCGGCGCGCTTCAAGGCGGCGATGGACGAGGACTTCGGCACGCCCGAAGCCGTGGCCGCGCTGTTCGATCTGGCCAGTGAAGTCAACCGCGGCAAATCCGCTGCACTGGCCGGGCTGCTCAAAGCGCTGGGCGGTGTGCTCGGTCTGTTGCAGGACGATCCCAAGCATTTTTTGCAAATGGGCAATCGTCCGGACGGTTTGAGCGATGCTGAAATTCAAACGCGCATCGCCGCGCGCGCGGCAGCCAAAAAAGCCAAGGATTACGCCCAGGCCGACCGCATCCGCGCCGACCTGCTGGCCGCCGGTAACGTGCTCAAAGACACCGCCGCCGGCACGACATGGGAAGCAGCGTGAGCACTAAGGCCAAAAGCAAAACCAGCCTGGTCACGACAGGCGCGGCTGTGGTCTCCACACCGGATTACTGGGCTGAAGCGTGCCGGCACCTGTCGCGACGCGACCGGGTGATGCGCCGGCTCATCCCCCAATTCGGCGACGCCTGTCTGCAATCGCGCGGCGACCCGTTCGTTACGCTGGCGCGCTCCATCGTGGGCCAGCAAATTTCGGTCAAGGCCGCGCAATCGGTGTGGGAACGGTTCGAGCGCCTGCCCCAGTGCATGACGCCCGCCGAGGTGCTGCGCCTCAAGCCCGAGGCCATGCGCGCAGCGGGCCTGTCGGCGCGCAAAGTCGAGTATCTGGTCGATCTGGCGCTGCACTTCGACGGCGGCGCCATCACGCCCGCCGCCTGGGACGGTATGGACGACGAAGCCATCATCGCCGAACTGGTGGCCATCCGCGGCATCGGCCGCTGGACGGCGGAAATGTTTCTCATGTTCTACCTGCTGCGGCCCGACGTGCTGCCGCTGGACGACGTGGGACTGCTCAAAAGCATCAGCCTGAATTACTTTTCCGGCGAGCCGGTCAGCCGCAGCGAAGCGCGCGAACTCGCCGCTGCCTGGTCGCCCTGGCGCAGCGTGGCGACCTGGTACCTGTGGCGCTCGCTGGACTCCGAACCGGTGGCGTATTGATCCTGAAGCAAGGTATGCCGATAAGAGCCAATGACACCTGGATCGCGGCCCAGGCGTTGGCCCTTGGCGCCACGCTGGTCACGGATAACGTGCGTGAGTTTTCCCGGGTGCCTGTGTGGCGCTGAAGAACTGACTGCGCAAAAACCAAGACTGCCATTCAATGTCCGGCTGAAACGCCTATCTCTTTCCAATTTTTATTAGATATTGCTTTTTTGCAACTGTTTCAGTAGGGAATGGAGAATGGCTAAAAACCTATGCCACCGCGTCCTTGAGCCATCCAAAGACCCAGGGACGCGATGGCATCCAGTTACACCACGCCCTGCTCCAACATCGCGTCGGCCACCTTGACGAAGCCGGCAATGTTGGCGCCATCGACATAGCTCATGCGCCCGTCGGGCCGCGTGCCGTGGGTGATGCAAGCGGCGTGGATGCTTTGCATGATGTGCAGCAGCCGCGCATCGACCTCTTCGCGCGTCCATGACAGGCGCATGGCGTTCTGGCTCATTTCCAGTCCCGAAGTGGCGACGCCGCCGGCGTTGCTGGCCTTGCCGGGCGCGTACAGTACGCCAGCGCTTTCGAATACTTCGACGGCATCGAGCGTGGAGGGCATATTGGCGCCTTCGGCCACGCACAGCACACCGTTTTTGACCAGCGTCTTGGCGTCTTGGCCGTCCAGCTCGTTCTCAGTGGCACAGGGCAGAGCCACATCCACCGGAATGTTCCAGGGCCTGGTGCCTGCGATGAACTGCGCACCGGTGCGCTTGGCGTAGTCGCTCACGCGGCCATAGTCGAGGTTCTTGACCTCCATCAGTACCGCCAGCTTTTCGGGCGTGAAGCCTTCCTTGTCGTGGACGGTGCCGCTCGAATCTGACACTGTCACCACCTTGGCGCCCAGCGCCATTGCTTTTTCCACCGCATACTGCGCCACGTTGCCCGAACCGGAAACCGACACGCGCAAGCCCTCGAAACTGCGGTTCTTGCGCTTGAGCATTTCCTGCACGAAATAGACCGTGCCGTAGCCGGTAGCTTCAGGCCGAATCAGCGAACCGCCGTAGGACAGCCCCTTGCCGGTAAACACGCAGTCGGCGCGGTTGGTCAGCTTCTTGACCATGCCCGCAATGAAGCCGATTTCGCGTCCGCCCACGCCGATGTCGCCGGCGGGAACATCGGTGTCGGAACCGACGTGGCGGAACAGTTCCGTGGCAAAAGCTTGACAAAAGCGCATCACTTCGCCGGTGCTTTTGCCTTTGGGATCGAAATCGGAACCGCCCTTGGCCCCGCCCATCGGCAGTGTGGTCAGCGCGTTTTTGAAGGTTTGCTCGAAGGCCAGGAACTTGAGCACCGAGAGATTGACGGAAGGATGAAAGCGCAGCCCGCCCTTGTACGGCCCGATGGCTTTACTGTGCTGAATGCGGTAGCCGCGGTTGGTACGCAC
>JAIRRE010000210.1 GCA_031256125.1 Burkholderiaceae bacterium | reverse complement strand
CAAGGAGACGCCACCATGACCGCCACGCTCCAGCGAGCAGAGGAACAATTGCGCGAAACCTTGATTGACCGCCGGCGCCACCGCGATCAGCGGGCCGCCGCCAACGATGATAAAACCCGCGCGGCTAAGGATTTCCTGGGATCAGCCACGTTCAGCGATACCGAATTGATGGGAGACAATTCCTTTCTCATGTCACTCCATGAGGAAGAAGACGAGCACACCGTCCACGGATTGCTGGCACGCCAAGGCTGAGCGCGCCCTTCGTTGCGTTTGGGCGCTGGCACAAGGGCAACGGCCCAGCGTCATCCTTGGAGCTGGATAAAGCGCTCGCGGTAATAAATCAGTTCGTCGATTGACTCGTGCACATCCGCCAGTGCGGTATGCGACTGGCGTTTTTTAAACCCCTCCGCCAATCCCGGCCGCCAGCGCCGGGCCAGTTCCTTGAGCGTGCTCACATCCACGTTGCGGTAGTGAAAGAACCCTTCCAGTCGCGGCATGTACTTGACCAGAAACCGCCGGTCCTGCCCTATCGTGTTGCCACACATGGGCGACGCCCCCTTGGGCGCGTAACGCTGCAAAAAGTCCAGTAGCTGCGCCTCGGCTTGATCTTCCATGAGCGTGGCGGCGCGTACCTTGTCAATCAGGCCGCTTTTGCCATGCGTGCCCTTGTTCCAGGCATCCATCGCGTCCAGCGTCGCGTCGCTCTGATGAATCACCAGCACCGGCCCTTCCACACGCGGCTCGAGTTGCGGGCCGGTGACGATCACCGCGATCTCGATCAAACGATCCCGTTCGGGATCCAGCCCGGTCATTTCGCAATCGAGCCAGATCAAATTCTGGTCGGACTTGGATAGCGGCGCGCAGGCCGGATCGGTAGCAGCAACAGTGTCAGTCATGCGCCGATTGTCGCGCGCGCCGGCTGGCGCGTGGAGGACGATCGTGGTCTTGGGCTATGCGATGATTGGCTTATTCACGCCTTTCGACATTACCCGGGAGACTTCCCATGCTAACCCGCCGTCCGTTATTGGCTGCCTCGTTGGCAGTGCCCGTGATTGCCGCCTTATCAGGGCGCGCCTTGGCGCAAGGCGCGCCCAGCGAGGCAACGCCCGGTGCCAGCAGCCCGGGTAACGCTAACCCAGCGCAAGCTTTGCCTGTTGAGGAAACATCCTCCATGCAGCGCCCCGCTGACGCTTTTCTGGCCATCGACCTGCAAAACGATTTCATGCCGGGCGGCGCGTTGGCAGTGGCGCACGGGGACGAGGTGGTGTCGGTTGTCAACCTTTTGGCATCAGCATTTTCCAACGTGGTGCTGACGCAGGATTGGCATCCGGCCGATCACGTCTCGTTTGCCGCCAACCATCCGGGACGCAAGCCGTTCGAGACCATGACGCTGCCTTACGGCGAGCAAACGCTGTGGCCGGTGCATTGCGTGCAGGGCAGCCCCGGCGCCGAGCTGTACGCCGGGCTGAAGCCGACCATCAAACGCGCCCGCGCCATCGTGCGCAAAGGACAGAACCCGGCAATCGACAGCTACTCGGCGTTCGTCGAGGCCGACCACAAAACCAAAACCGGCTTGGCGGGCTATCTGCGCGAACTGGGCGTGACGCGCGTCTATTGCTGCGGCCTGGCCACCGACTACTGCGTCGCGTGGTCGGCGCTAGACGCGCGCGCGGCGGGCTTCGAGGTCGCGTTGATCGACGACGCCTCGCGCGCCATCGACCGCAACGGCTCGCTGGCCGCCGCGTGGCAACAGTTGCGCGCGGCGGGCGTGATGCGGGTCGGCGTGGAAGAAGTATTGCGTGGGTAAAAGGAAAGCAGGCTTTTAGCCCATGCTGCACAAATCTGACGTGGCTGCGGCGTTAGATGCACGTTGCCTTCGGTATAGGCGAAGCCTGGGTTTGACACATTCCACTACCCCATCAAGCGGCGACTTACCTACACTGCGTGACACATCACCTATAGGCGTCTTGTGTTCATGACTACTCCTGATCCCAACTTCGAGCTTGCGCGCGATGCGCGCGGTGTCGTGACCCTGACCATTACCCGCGCCGGCGTACTCAACATCATTGGCACGCCGATCATCGAGAGTCTGACCGCGGGCCTAAACGAGCTGGCGCGCGATGCCAGCGTGCGCGCCCTGATCCTCACCGGCAGCGGCGAGCGGGCCTTCGTCGGCGGCGCGGACATCCGCGAAATGGTACGGCTGAACCCCGCCAGCGCGCGCACCTTTATCGGGCGGCTGCGCGATCTGTGCGAAGCCGTGCGGCGCTTTCCTGCGCCGGTCATCGCGCGCATCCGGGGCTGGTGCCTGGGCGGCGGGCTGGAGCTGGCGGCGGCGTGCGACCTGCGCATCGCCAGCGCCGACGCGCGTTTTGCAATGCCCGAGGTCAAAGTCGGCATCCCCTCGGTGATCCATGCGGCGCTGCTGCCGCGCCTGATCGGCAGCGGTCGTGCGCGCTGGCTGCTGATGACGGGGCAAACCATCGACGCGCGACGTGCGTTCGACTGGGGTTTCATCGACGTGCTGGCCGATGGCGACGCGCTCGACATCGAGGTCGAACGCGCGGTAACCGACATTCTGGCCTGCGGCCCACAAGTCATGCGCGCGCAAAAGGCGCTGCTCAATGCCTGGGACGAAGTCCCGCTGGCCGAAGGCATCGCGCTAAGCGTAGAAGCATTGGGCAATGCCTTTGAGACCGGCGAACCGGCGCGCTTCATGGGCGAATTCATTAAGCGAAAAGCGGCCGAAGCCGCCAGCCGTGCGCGTTGACACCCATCGGCGGCACGGCGTTCGCGCCAGCCGAAGGTCGGCTTAGGCATTGACGACTTGTCCGGGCGATCCCGCCGCCGCAGAATGAAAAAGGTACTGGCGTCGAGACCGTCGAGACCAATTGCACCACCGGGCAAGCGCTGTCTGGTGTGTATGTGCCACCTTGTCCGCGAGTGCCCGTGCATCCAAACCATAACGAACTGGAGACAATTTGATGGAATCCTCCCACGCAGCCGCCGAAAGCGAACTGATCGCCCGGCTCGACCGTCTGCCCTCCTGGCCGTACTCCCCGGCCGTGCTCTGGGTGGTCGGCGTCGGTTACCTGATCGCGTTTTTCGACATCACCAACGTCGCCTTCGGAATGCCCGTGTTCAGCAAGGTGCTGCACATGACCGCGCACCAGCAGGCGTGGCCGATTACCGCCAGCTTGGTCGGCTACATGATCGGCGCGTGGCTTAACAGCAATTTCTCCGATGTGTTTGGCCGCAAAACCGGCCTGATGTGTTCGATCGTGCTCTTTACCGTGGGCTGCATCGGCACCACTTTCGCGGGCAGCCTGACGACGATGGTGATCGGCCGCTGCATCACCGGCATGGGCATTGGCGCGGAAATCGCGGTCATCTCGGCTTACGTCGGCGAACTGGCTCCCGCGCCGGTGCGCGGGCGCTACACGGCGCTGACCAACATCTTCGCCTTCGTCGGCCAATCCATCGTGCCGATCATCGCGCTGTGGCTGGTGCCTCATTTCGACTGGGGCTGGCGCGTCATGTTCCTGCTCGGCGCGCTGGGCGGGCTGACGTTGCTGGCTTTCCCGCTGCTGCCCGAATCGCCGCGCTGGCTGCTCTCCCACCGCCACGTTGACCAGGCGCGGGCCATCGTCGAAACCGCCGAGGCGCATGTCCAGCGCCGCACCGGCAAACCGCTGCCGCCCCCGGTGGCCACCGTGGCCGAAATACACCCCACCGGCTTTCCGATGCTGGCCCTGTTTCGCCCGCCTTACCTGAGCCGCCTCACGTTGCTGTTCGCGCTGTGGTTCTTCTGGTACATCAGCGCCTATGTGTGGCTCGGACTCGGTCCGACCTTTTTCGTCGCCCACGGCTACACGTTGACCAAGAGCATCCTGTTCCTGCTCGCCACATCGGTGGGCACGCCGGTCGGCGCGTTGCTGGCCACCGCGCTGGGCGATACCTATGAGCGCAAGCACTCCGTCCTGGCCGGGATGCTGGTGTGGACATTTTCATTCGTCGCTATCGGCGTCATCGACACGCCCGTGGTCATCACCCTATCGGTGTTTCTGATCTCGGCCTCGCTGGGCTTTTTCCTGCCGCTGCTGTATGCGCTGACCGCCGAGAGTTTCCCCACGCGCGCCCGCGCCACCGGCATTGCGCTAACCGACGGCCTGGGCCATTTGGGCGGCGCGGTAGGGCCGATCTGGGCGTTCACCGTCTATGACTGGGGCGGCATTGGCGGGGGCTTTACCTCGGTATTCCTATTCATGGCGCTGGCCGGCCTGATTACCGCTTTCCTCTTGCCCTTCACCATCCGCGCTACGCGCCGCTCGCTGGAAACCGTGGCGGCATAACACTGCCGTTACCTCAAATGCTCCCACGCTCCTTGCGCGTGCTCGGGCAGCTTTAGCCCTTTGGGCAGGGGGAATTTGACCGATTCCTCAATGCCACGCAGGGTTTGCACCGACAGCGCCCCCAGCGTGCGCAGGCGCTCGACAACTTGCCGCACCAGCGATTCGGGCGCCGAAGCGCCGGCGGTGATGCCTACGCGCGCCTTGCCGCGCAGCCATTCGGCGCGCAGTTCGTCCGCGCCATCGACCATGTACGCCGGCACCCCAAGCTTGTGCGCCAGTTCGCGCAGCCGGTTGGAATTGCTGCTGGTGGGACTGCCCACCACGATCACCAGATCGACCTGGCGCGCCAGCAGTTTGACCGCGTCCTGCCGGTTTTGGGTGGCGTAGCAAATATCCTGCTGCTTGGGTTCGCGCACGCTGGGAAAGCGCGCGCGAATTGCGTCCAGAATTTGCGCCGCGTCGTCCACCGACAGCGTGGTCTGCGTAACCACGGCCAGTTTTTCGGCTTGCGCCGGGCTAACCTGTGCCACGCCCGCCACGTCCTCGACCAAGTGGATGCCGCCGGTGAGCTGGCCCATCGTGCCCTCGACTTCCGGGTGGCCCTTGTGGCCGATCATGATGAATTCATAGCCTTCGCGGTGCAGCTTGGCCACTTCTACATGCACTTTGGTGACCAGCGGACAGGTGGCGTCGAACACATGCAAGCCGCGCGCCGCCGCTTCTTCTTGCACGCTTTTGGGCACGCCGTGCGCGGAAAACACCAGTGTCGCGCCCGGCGGTACCTCATCGAGTCGCTCGATGAACACCGCGCCGCGCGTCTTCAATGCATTGACGACGAAGGTGTTGTGCACGATTTCGTGCCGCACGTAAACCGGCGCGCCGAACTTGACCAGCGCCCGTTCCACGATTTCGATTGCCCGATCCACTCCGGCACAAAAACCGCGCGGCTCGGCGAGCAAAACATCCATCTCACAACACCCCGATGATGCGCGCCTCGAAGGTCACCGGCTGACCCGCCAGCGGGTGGTTGAAATCCAGCCGCAGCGCGCCATCCTCGCGCACCGCCAGCACCACGGCGGCAAAGCGCCCTTGGCCGTCCGGCGTGGCCAGTTGCAGCGCATCACCCACTGCGTAGTGCTCTTGCGGATCGCCCAGTTGTTCGAGTTCCTGGCGCGGCAGCCACTGAATCATGTCCGGGTTGCGCGCGCCGAACACCTCGCCCGGCGCGAAATCGAGCGTGACATGCGCGCCCTCGGCCAGCCCCATCAAGCGCGCCTCCACTACCGGCGCCAATTCGCCCGAACCGATCGAGAGCGTGGCGGGCGCGCCGCCAAACGTGCTGATGACATCGCCCTGCGGCCCCGCAAGGCGGTAATGCAGCGTCAGGAACGATCCCGGCTCAATGGTGGCCGACGGTAAAGTGGCGTGGGATGGTGCGGCTTGGGACATAGGGAGTCAATTTTAGAAAACGCTGGCGTCTATTTTCGCGGCGCGAAATCATCATTTGCGCGCAGCCAATTTTCTGAGCTGCGCATTCAGCCGATGCTGGCCTTCTTCACAGCCCCGGCACGGTGCACCACGGGGCTTGGCCGTGCATCAAGCCCATCCACAGCCCCCAACCGGCGGTGATGGTGAGCGCAAGCCCGGCCAGCCGCATTCCCCAAATCCCGCCCGCGTTGATGCCGAAGCGCAGCAGCAGCCACGGCCCGAGCCACAGGGTAATGCCCGAACCGATGGCAAATACCAGCATGACGGCGGCCCCCTCCACCGCCCGGCCCGATAGCGCCGCGACCATAACCGCCGAATACAGCATGCCGCACGGCAGCAAGGCCCACGCCACGCCGATGGTCAGCGGCGCGGCCAGCCCCCAGCGGCCCACGCCCGCGCGCAGCCGCATCCACACGCGGCGCGTGCCGCTTTCCAGCCACAACGGTTGGCGTCCAAGGATGAGCAGCGTCAACCCGATGACGATGGCGGCGGCGTGGATCATGATCCAGACTGGCCGCAGCGCCGCCGCATGCACCGACAGCCACCCCAGCCCCTGCATCGACGCGGCGGCGAGCAATCCCAGCAGGCCGTAGCCGATCAGCCGCCCGATCTGGAACAGCAGCAGCGCGGCCCGGGTACGTGGCGCGGCGACCTGTCCGATGCCGGCACAGGCCGCGCCGCACATGGCGATGCAGTGCGGCCCGCCCCATAGGCCCATAAGCAAAGCGGTCAATGCCAGGGAAGTGTTCATCGGCAAAGGATGCCACAAGTCCGACGCGGCATCGAGTACATGGCGTCAAGCCTCAGAGTGTCAGGATGACCAGTCAACAAGGATCATTCGGTTCCACATCCAGGCGCGCCACTTTCGCAGATTTATGCAGCGTTACCTCAAATGATCTTGGAGAACCGCGTCCGGTTGCGGTCGGCTTGCAGGTAGCGGTCGAACACCATGGCCACGCCGCGCACAAAGAACCAGCCCATTTCGGTCAGGCGAATGCCGTCGCCCGCCAGCTCCACCAAGCCATCGCGCGCCAGCGGTTCGAGTTGCTGCAACTCGCGCGCGAAATAATCGCGGAACTGGATCAGGTGCGCCAGTTCCACAGCCTCGAAATCGACCTGCCCCTGACACATCAGCGCCATGATGACGGTGCGCCGCACCAAATCGTCGCGCGAGGCCGCCAGACCGCGGATCACCGGCAGATGGCCCTGGTCGAGCGCGTCCTGATACTCCTCCAGCGTTTTGGCGTTCTGGCTGTAGGTGGCGCCGATTTTGCCGATGGCCGATACGCCCAGACCGATCAGGTCGCTATCGGGATGGGTGCTGTAGCCTTGAAAGTTGCGGTGCAGCTTGCCCTCGCGCTTGGCGACGGCCAGCGCGTCATCGGGCAGTGCGAAGTGATCCATGCCGATATAGGTGTAACCCGCCACCTCGAATGCCGCCAGCGCGGCGGCCAACATGCCCACTTTGTCGGGCGGGGGCGGCAGTTCCTCGGCCAAGATGCGGCGTTGGGGTTTGAAGCGCTCCGGCAAATGCGCATAGGCATAAAGCGCGATGCGGTCGGGCCGCACTTGGGCCACTTGCGCCAGCGTCCGCTGGAACGATTCGCCCGTCTGCCGGGGCAGGCCGTAAATCAGATCGACGTTGACTGAATCGAACCCCAGCCGGCGCGCCTCGGCGATCAATTCGGCCACCTGCGCGTAGGGCTGAATACGGTGCAC
>JAIRRE010000192.1 GCA_031256125.1 Burkholderiaceae bacterium | reverse complement strand
ATGCACCGTGCCCAAAGTCACCATCATCACGCGCAAGGCCTATGGCGGCGCCTACGACGTCATGTCATCGAAACACCTGCGGGGTGACGTCAACTTGGCCTGGCCTCACGCCGAGATCGCGGTGATGGGCGCCAAGGGCGCGGTCGAGATCATTTTCCGCGAAGACAAAAACGACCCTGAAAAGCTGGCTGCCCGCGAGGCTGAATATAAAGCGCGTTTTGCCAACCCCTTCGTCGCCGGCGCGCGCGGCTTCATCGACGACGTGATCCTGCCGCATGAAACCCGCAAACGCATTTGTCGTTCGCTGGCGATGCTCAAGGACAAGAAGCTCGATAACCCGTGGTGCAAACATAGAAACATTCCTTTGTGAGTCAATCCAAAGTCAAGGAAAGAGCCATGTCCGCAAAAAATGCCAAGGCAGGTGCCGCCAGCCAGGCGCGGCGACTGGAGGACATTCCGAACATTGGACCTGCCATGGCGGCTGATTTGCGTGGCGCGGGGATTCATACGCCGGACGATGTGCGGCGGATGGACCCTTGGAAGGTTTATGAGCGTTTGCGCACGCCGATGGGAAAGCGGCACGATCCCTGTGTGCTGGATGTCTTTCTGGCCGCCAGGGATTTCATGAACGGCGGCAAGGTACAGCCGTGGTGGAACTTCACGACCGAGCGTAAGTGCCTGATGTTATCTTGAACAAACTGATGGGAAACTGAAATGTTCACGAAAATCCTGATCGCCAACCGTGGCGAAATCGCTTGCCGTGTCATCATCACCGCCAAGAAAATGGGCATCGCCACGGTCGCCGTCTATTCTGAAGCCGACAAGGCGTCGCGCCATGTGCGGCTGGCCGACGAGGCGGTGTGCATTGGCGCCGCGCCTTCGCGTCAGTCCTATCTCGTGATTGAGCGCATCATCGACGCCTGCAAAGGGACCGGGGCGCAGGCGGTGCATCCGGGCTACGGCTTTCTGTCGGAAAACGAAGCCTTTGCCAAGCGCTGTGAAGACGAAGGCATCATTTCCATCGGCCCCAAACAGCATTCGATCGCCGCCATGGGCGACAAGATCGCTTCCAAGAAGCTGGCCAGGCAAGCCGCAGTCAACACCATTCCCGGTTGGAACGAAGCCATCGACACTGCCGAGCGGGCGGTGGAGATAGCCAAGGACATCGGCTATCCGGTGATGATCAAGGCATCGGCCGGTGGCGGCGGCAAAGGCCTGCGCGTGGCCTGGAGCGACAAGGAAGCTTTCGAAGGCTTCACGGCCTGCCAAAATGAGGCGCGCAACAGCTTTGGTGATGATCGAGTCTTCATCGAAAAGTTCGTCGAAGAGCCGCGTCACATCGAGATCCAGGTGATCGGTGATGCCCATGGCAATGTCATCTACCTGAACGAGCGCGAATGTTCGCTCCAGCGCCGCCACCAGAAGATGATCGAAGAGGCGCCGTCGCCCTTCATCAGCGAGGCCACGCGCCAGGCCATGGGCGAGCAGGCCGTGGCCCTGGCCAAGGCGGTCAAGTACCAGAGCGCGGGTACGGTCGAGTTCGTGGTCGGCAAGAACCAGGATTTCTACTTTCTTGAAATGAACACCCGCTTGCAGGTGGAGCATCCGGTTACCGAAAGCATTACCGGGCTGGATCTGGTCGAGCTGATGCTGCGCGTGGCCGCCGGTGAAAAACTGCCGCTGACGCAGGCCGACGTCAAGCGCCAGGGTTGGGCCATTGAGTGCCGCATCAACGCCGAAGATCCGTTCCGCAACTTTCTGCCTTCGACGGGCCGCCTGGTGCGCTTCCTGCCGCCGCGCGAGACGATGTTCGCCAGCGATACCGAACATTTGTACGGTGTGCGCGTCGACACCGGCGTTTATGAAGGCGGCGAGATTCCGATGTACTACGACTCGATGATTGCCAAGCTGATCGTCCATGGCCAGGATCGCGATGACGCTATCGCCAAGATGCGTGAGGCGCTTAATGGCTTTGTTATCAGAGGGGTGCAAAGTAACATCCCGTTCCAGGCGGCGCTCTTGGCCCATCCCAAGTTCGTCAGCGGCGACTTCAACACCAGTTTCATCGCCGAGCACTATGGGCACGGCTTCCGCGCCGAGGACGTTCCGCACGAAGATCCCTATTTCCTGCTGGCGCTGGCCGCCCGTCTGGAAATGTGGTACCGCAATCGTGCCCAAGGGCTGCAGGGCCAGTTCTGGGAAGGCTACAAACGTTTGCCCCGACGGGAATTTACCGTATGCGTATTGGGGGCTGAGGGCAATAATCGCTATGTCGATGTCACTTTGGGTGAAGCGGAACTGGGCAAGCCGATAGCGGTGATTGTCGATGCGCCGGAAGATGAGCGTCTTTACCACTTGCAGGTGGATCGCTTGTTGGGAATTCAGCCCATCCGTGGCAGCGTCGATGGCAAACCCTTTACCGTGCAGATGGTGCGCGGCCGTGCCGGTAATCCCTTGGCGATTCGCGTCATCCATAATGGCACACAGATTGATGCCATTGTCATGGATCCGCGCACGGCGCAGTTGCACCGCCTGATGCCCTACAAGGCGCCGCCCGACATGAGCAAATTCCTGCTCTCGCCGATGCCTGGTCTGCTGGTCGATGTCGCCGTCAAGGAAGGTCAATCGGTGCAGGCGGGTGAGAGGCTCGCCATCATCGAAGCGATGAAGATGGAAAACGTGCTGTTCGCGACGCGGGACGGCATCGTCAGCAAAATTACCGCCGCCAAGGGTGAATCGCTGGCGGTTGATCAAGTGATTATGGAGTTCGCATGAACAGCCAGACCCGTCCCTTCAAGGTGCTGGGCGTCCAGCAAATCGCCATCGGTGGCCCCGACAAGAAGCGTATGCAGAGATTATGGGTAGATATGCTCGGCCTGATGATCACGGGCAACTTCACAAGCGAGCGTGAAAATGTCGATGAAGACATCCTCGCCATCGGTGACGGCGCGCACAAGGTTGAGGTGGATTTGATGCAGCCGCTGGACCCCGACAAAAAGCCGGCGGTTCACACGACGCCACTCAATCACATCGGTTTGTGGATCGATGACCTGCCCAAGGCCGTCGCCTGGCTCACCGCCCGAGGTGTGCGTTTTGCCCCCGGCGGCATCCGTAAGGGGGCGGCCGGTTACGACATCTGCTTCCTGCACCCGAAAGCCAATGACCAGTTCCCGATTGCCGGCGAAGGCGTGCTGATCGAACTGGTGCAGGCCCCGCCGGAAGTGATCGCGGCGCTAGGGTAAATCCGAGACTCATCCTCCCCGACCATACCATAGGCATTTGCTCCTGGTGTTTAATGGATCGGATCCATGATGAATCGTGTTCTTTGAGTTGTCCAGATTTTGCCGAGATACCCATAAAGGAAGGGAAAAATAGAAACGGAAAAGTCTGAACATGACAAAAAATACAAGCTCAATACGCTGAGGATCAAAAATCACCACCTCGGGAAAACAAATTGTCTTCCTGGCAATTAGAGGTTGACATAATTATTGATGCGGGCCATATACACCATTGATGCAGGTCATATATGTTATTGATGCAGGTCATGTGTGCGCATATGCCCGCAACGTCCCTTGGCTGAAACAGGCGCGATTGTGCGCTTGAAACTGGAATGTGCCAGCCGCGAGGGATTTGTTCAGAGGTTTTCTGGGGATTGCCCCAGCGTTTGCACGGGGCCGCCTACAAAATACGGTTTCCATGGGTGCATGCCTATCATCGTCATTCGTAATGAAAAGTCGGCAAGAATGGTATGAGAAAGGTTTGCGCCTCTAACCGCTCCATAGCAACGATGAGGAGAGATTTCGATGAGCAGCTTCGCCGAGTTTTACCGTCGTTCCATTGAAGATCGTGATGCCTTTTGGGCCGAGCAGGCCCGTATGGTCGAGTGGCAAACCCCGCCCCAAACCATTTGCGACTACAGCAACCCGCCCTTTGCCAGGTGGTTCGTCGGCGGCACCACCAATCTGTGTCACAATGCCGTTGACCGGCACCTGAAAGATCGTCCCGACCAGCCGGCGCTGATTTGGGTTTCGACCGAAACGGAGCGGGAAAAGACCTACACTTACCGTGAACTGCACGCCGAGGTGCAACGCATGGCCGCCGTGTTCAAGTCACTGGGCGTTAAGAAGGGCGACCGCGTCTTGATCTACATGCCCATGGTCGCCGAGGCCTGCTTTGCCATGCTGGCCTGCGTGCGCATCGGGGCGTTGCATTCGGTGGTCTTCGGCGGTTTCGCCTCCGGCTCACTGGCCACCCGCATCGATGACGCCGAACCTGTGCTTATCGTCAGCGCCGATGCCGGTTCGCGCGGCGGCAAGCCGGTGCCCTACAAACACCTGCTGGACGAGGCCATCGACATAGCCCAGCACAAGCCCAAGGCAGTGCTCCTGGTCGATCGCGGTCTAGCGCCGATGGATCTGGTGCAAGGGCGCGACCGGGTCTGGGGGACATTGCGCGAACAGCACCTTAACGACCAGGTTCTCTGCGAATGGGTCGAATCCACGCACCCCAGCTACACCCTGTACACCAGCGGTACCACCGGCAAGCCCAAAGGCGTGCAGCGCGACACCGGCGGCTATTTGGTGGCGCTGGCGGCATCGTTGAAATACATCTATGGTTGCGGCCCGGGCGATACCTTTTTTTCCGCCAGCGACATCGGCTGGGTAGTGGGGCACAGCTACATCATCTACGCGCCGCTGATCGGCGGTCTGGCCACCGTCATGTACGAGGGCACGCCGATCCGCCCCGACGGCGGCATCTGGTGGCGGCTGGTCGAAAAGTACAAGGTCAACGTCATGTTTACGGCGCCGACGGCGATCCGGGTGCTCAAAAAACAAGACCCAGCTTACCTGAGCAAATACGACCTGTCGAGCTTGCGCACGCTGTTCCTAGCCGGCGAGCCGCTGGACGAACCGACGGTGCAGTGGAAGATCGGAAGAGCGT
>JAIRRE010000173.1 GCA_031256125.1 Burkholderiaceae bacterium | reverse complement strand
CGTCGTCATCCAACGTCTGGCTGGCGCAGGCGGGCCGCGTTATCGGCGTACCCAAGAGCGCCTGGGTGCTCGAAGGCATCCGCTTCGATCTGTTGCGCGAACTGTGCGCGCAAGAGGGTATCGGCTACGAATTACGCCCCGTGTCCGAGGCCGAGGTGCGCCAGGCCCAGGAGCTGATACTTAGTTCAGCCACCAAGGAACTGCTGCCTGTCACGCGGCTGGACGACACGCCCATCGGCAACGGTAGCCCCGGGCCGGTCTTTGCACGCCTGTATGCGGCATACCAGCGCGCGAAAACAACGCAGTCCATCTGACATTGCCCCAAATTTTTTTTGTCACTTCATTGGTGCCGGAGCAAGTTCGGGATGGCACGTCACCAAGAATTGCATCATTTCGGTTGCATCCTGGGTCAGATAAAACTGCACCATCTTTTCGTTGAACTCCTGCGCCCTGGCTGCGGGTACGCTGATCGCGTCGATGCCAGCTGACATCAGGATGCCGTTCATCATGAACCGCGAGGTTCGCTTGTTGCCGTCGAAGAAAAATTGTTGAAGGGCGCCAAACAAGAAGAAGGCCATTCCCTGCTCGAATGGGCTTGCTACTTGTTCCCTGAGCGCCTGAGTGCCTTGTAAAAACCGCTGACGAAGCTCTTGCGCGCCCGCGACAGTCGGCAAAGGGGTATAGCGGCCATGCTCGCCCAAGGCCACATCCGGGGTGTAGTTGGTCTCCGTGCCCTCTCCTCGGAAATGTCCCCATTCCAGCGCTTCATGACGGGCCACGATACCGTGCAACGTGCAAAACGTTGCTCTATCAAGGGAAAACTGGCCTTTCTTCACCAGGGCCAGCAAGTGCTTTGAACTTTCTGCCAAGTTCAGGATTTGCTCCTGATCCGTGACTTTTCGACCGCCCACGGTGACGCCATCCAACAAGGTCTTGACCTCCGGGAAGGTGAAAGGATTGCCTTCCAACATGCTGGCGTCCCAAACGAACTCCGGGAGCATCCGCTGAAAGCGGTAGCACGCACGCTCGACGGAATGAGTTGGCACATGCGCGGGAACGGAAGCCCTGTCCCAGCGAAAGCCTAATTCGATAAAAAGGTACATGGAAATGTGATTTTCCTTTTTTTGGTTGGGCAAAAATAGTCAAAAGCAACTTGTGCATCAGGAATTAGCGGGCAAAGCCCATTTGCCTCTTTCCCACAAGCGGGAAAGGGGAAATACCAGGGCGGGATGGCCCGCCATATGAAAAATCACCCCCCGGGCGCGGCTTCCTGCCCCTGCCGGGCATAGCGTTGCGCAATCACCGCGCAGACCATCAACTGCATCTGGTGAAACAGCATCAGTGGCAGCACGATGGCGCCGACGGCTTGGGCTGGGAACAGTACCTTGGCCATCGGGATGCCGCTGGCCAGGCTTTTCTTGGAACCGCAGAAAACGATGGTGATTTCATCGGCCTTGCTAAAGCCGAAACGGCGCGCGGCAAAGGTCGTTGAAACCAGTGCAAGACCCAGGATCACCGCGCAGACCACGAGCAGGCCGGCAAGCGCGATCAGCGGCATCTGTTTCCACAGACCTTCGATCACCGCCGCGCTAAAGGCGGTATAGACCACCAGCAGGATGGAGCCGCGATCGACCAGGCTCAGCGCCGAGGTGTTACGCCCAATCCAGCCGCCGGTCCACGGGCGTAACAAGTGCCCGGCGATAAAAGGCACAAACAGTTGCAACAGAATTTTTTCGATCGAGTGGAGTGAAGAACTCGCGCCGCCATGCGGCAGCACGATCAGGTTGACCAGCAGCGGTGAAATGAACACGCCCAGCAGCGTCGAGCCTGAGGCGCTGCATACGGCGGCGGCAACGTTGCCGCGCGCGATCGAAGTAAAAGCGATCGCCGATTGCACCGTGGCGGGCAGTACGCACAGATAGAGCACCCCGGTGTAAAGCTGCGGCGTGACCAGCGGCAGCAGCAGCGGCTTGAGCAGCAACCCGAACACTGGAAACATCACGAAAGTCGCCGCGAACACCAGCGCGTGCAGCCGCCAGTGCCCGATACCGGCCAAAATGGCTTGGCGCGAGAGCTTGGCGCCGTGCAGAAAGAACAGCAGCGCGATGGCAAGGGTGGTCAGCCCATCGAACCACGTCGCGCCCCGGCCCTGCGCGGGAAGTACGCTAGCCAGCAGCACTGCGGCAATCAGCGCCAGGGTGAAGTTATCGGGCAGAAAGCGGGGACGGGACATGGGCGGGTGGTGTTGGAGGCGCGCAATGCGCGCTGGCTGGGGCGGTTCCGGCCACGGCTTGCGCATCAGCCCCGCGATTCACCGCAGCAACAGCGCCACGGCGCGCGCTTCAATGGCCTCGGCCCTGCCCACCGGCCCCATGCGCTCGGCGGTTTTGGCTTTGACGTTGATTTGCGCGGGCGCAACGTTCAGCGCGCACGCAATGGATTGCACCATCGCCGGGATGTGCGGCGCCAGCCGCGGCGCTTGCGCCACCACGGTGGTATCGACGTTGCCAATGCGCCAGCCCGCGGCGCGGACGCGGCGCGTAGCCTCGGCCAGCAGCAGCGCGGAATCGGCGCCCCGGTAAGCCGGGGCTGTGTCGGGGAAGTGCCGCCCGATGTCGCCCAGCCCCGCCGCGCCCAGCAGTGCGTCAGTAATGGCGTGCAGCAGCGCGTCAGCATCCGAGTGGCCGACCAGACCCTTGGCGTGCGGGATAACAACGCCGCCCAGCACCAGCGGACGGCCTTCGGCCAGGGCATGAATATCCCAGCCTTCGCCAATGCGGATATTAGGGAGGTCGATGGATACTGAAGTCATGATGCTGACGCGGCGCAGCGGCTTTGCAACACAGCCTCGGCCAGCGCGAAATCCTCCGGCCAGGTTACCTTAAAGTTGTGCGCGCTGCCGCGCACCAAGAGCGGCTGGCTGCCCGCCCGTTCCATTGCGCTGGCCTCGTCGGTAATGTCGGCAAAACCATTCGCGGCCTGTTGTTGCAGCGCCGCCCGCAACGCGCCCAGGCGAAACATCTGCGGCGTTTGCGCCAGCCATTTGCCGCCGCGCGGCAAAGTCGCGCTGACGCGGTTGCCGGGCTGACCTTGCGGGGCAGGGCTTGCGGTTTTGATGGTGTCAGGGCACGGCAGCGCCAGCAAACCGCCGGACGGATCAGGCCAACAGGCGTCGATCAGCGCATCAATCAACGCCGGGGTAATCAGGCAGCGCGCGGCGTCGTGCACCAGCACCCAGTCCTGCGGTTGCGCGCCGTGCGCGAGCAAATGGCACAAACCGTTCAAAACGCTTTCGGCGCGCGTCGCGCCGCCGATGCGCGCCAGTTCCACGCGCGCCGGCAACGGCTGTGACCACGGCCCATCGTCTTCCGAAGCGAGCACCACCAGAATGCGCTCGACGCGCGCCACGGCTTCGAACGCGCGCACCGTGTGGCGCACCAGCGGCTCGCCGGCGATCAATTGGTATTGCTTGGGCCTTGCACCGCCCGCGCGCAACCCCGCCCCGGCGCAGGGCAACACGGCATGACAGCCAGCGGTGGGCGGCGGCGCGCTCGACATCGGATTAATCAATCAGCTTATTTTTGAGCGCGTAGTAAGTCAAGTCGCTGTTGGAGTGCAGCCCCATCTTTTTCATCAGCCGCATACGGTGGGTGCTCACGGTTTTACCTGTCAGGAACAACTCGTCGGCGATTTTCCCAGTCATTTCGCCCTTGGCGAGTTTGAGGAATATCTGGAATTCTCGCTCCGAGAGTTGCTCGTGCACCGGCGCGTCGCTGTCGTAGTTCAGGAGCCGGGCCTTGGCCTTGACCTTGGGGTTGGCTTTGGCGTTGGCCTCGACCTTGGCCAGCAGAGCGGTCATGGCAGGCGTGGTGTAGCGCTTGCCCTCTGCGATGGTGTGAATCGCCTGGACGATTTCCATCGGGTCGCACTCCTTGTTCAGATAGCCGCTGGCACCTTGGCGGATCAGGTTGATCGCATAGTGTTCCTCGGGATAACCCGAGAGGATCAGAATACCCATCTCCGGCATCTTGGCGTGGATCATCGTCAGGGCATCAATGCCGCTCTGGCCGGGCATGGAAAGGTCCATCACCAGCACGTCCATATCGGTAGTGCGCACCAAGTCGATGGCTTCGCGTCCGTCGACGGCTTCGCCCACCACGCACAGATCGGGCTGGTCGGCGAAAAACTGCTTGAGGCCAGAACGCACAATAGCGTGGTCATCAACGATACCGATTCGGATCACAGCTTATCCTTCAAGGGGTGACATTGACTTACCGCAAGAATATATAAGTTTAATCCCGCCATGTTCCACTCCCTTGCCCAAGCTTGGCAACGTCCGCGCCGGCTCACGCATGAACGCCGGCAGCGCCTGACGTTGTGGCTAAGCTTTGGCTGCGCGATGTTATGCGCGGCTATGATGCTCTGGCAAAGCGAGCGCATGCACGCGCGCACTGCCGGCGTGCTGACCGAGATGCAGAACATCGACGCCGTGCGCGATACCGTCGGCGCGCTTTTGAGCAGCGTCACCAACGCCGAATACGACCAGCGCCGCTACGCGCTGACGCTGGAGGAGCACAGCCTTTCGGCCTATCAGGACGACGATCGGCGCATCAACTTGCTGCTGCGTACGCTGGAGGCGCAAACCCCGCCGTTTATGGCCCAGTCCGACGCGATACTCGGCTTCAAACGCCTGGTGCTGCGGCAAGCCGGCGCGATGGCGTTGACGGTGCAGCTGGCCAGCGACGGACAGAGCCAGGCCGCGCGGCACATCGTTGATTCCGACATTGGCATCCTGCAAATGCAGCAGTTGCGCCAGCAGGCCGATTTGCTGGCCGTGCAAATCGATCAGCATGTGGCCAGCAAGCGGGCGCAGTTGCGGCAGCTCATCACCGTTTCGCGCGCAGGTCTGGCCGTTGGCGTGCTGGCGGCCATTTTCGCGTTCTTCCTGTATGTCCGCCAGACCAGCCTGTTGCGACAAGCTACCGCGCGTCAGCAGCGCCTGCTCAAAGCCGAGCGCGACGCGCTGGAATCACAGGTCAAGGAACGTACCGCCCGCCTGACCGAACTGGCCACCTACCTGCAACGCGCGGTGGAACAAGAGCGCGCGCGGTTGGCGCGCGAGTTGCACGACGAGATGGGCGCGCTGCTCACCGCCGCCAAGCTGGATGTGGCGCGGCTCAAATCCAAACTTCCGCCGGACGCCGCGGAACCGCGGGCGCGCATCGAGCACCTGACCGAAACGCTCAACCAGGGCATCGCCCTGAAGCGCCAAATCGTCGAAGACTTGCGGCCTTCGTCGCTTGCCAATCTGGGGCTGGTTGCTTCGCTGGAGATTTTGGCGCGCGAATTTTCCGAGCGCTCCGAAATCCCGGTCGATACCATCATCGAGCGCGTCAATATGGACGAGGCCAGCGAATTGACCCTCTACCGCCTGGTGCAAGAGGCGCTGACCAATATCGGCAAATACGCCAAGGCCACCGAAGTCACCATCACGCTTACCAACTACGGCCATCACGCCGAAATCACCGTCGCCGACAATGGCATGGGTTTCAACTTGGCGCAAGTGCCATCCACTTCGCACGGCCTGATGGGTATGCGCCACCGCGTCGAGGCGCTAGGCGGACGGCTGGAAGTGATCTCCGCGCCCGGCCAGGGAACGCGCATCACCGGGGCCATTCCACGCCAGCCGCCGCAAGCCACGCCAAGCGATGTGCCGCCAGACTCTACCGGGTAGCCCCCGAATACTATGCCGCCGCCAGCAACTGCCGGGTGTAGGGGTGCTGCGGTGCGGTCAGCACCTGCGCGGCGCAACCTTGTTCGACTACCGCGCCATCCTTGAGCACCAGCACTTGGTGTGCCAGCGCGCGCACCACGTCCACGTCGTGGGTAATGAGCAGATACGCCAGTCCGTGTTCGCGTTGCAGGCGTTGCAGCAGGGCGATGATCTGCTTTTGAATGGTGACATCCAGAGCGCTGGTCGGTTCGTCGAGCACTAGCAGTTGCGGGCCGACGATCAGCGCGCGCGCCAGGGCGATGCGCTGGCGCTGGCCGCCGGAGAATTCATGCGGGTGGCGCGATAGCAGGTCGGGAAAGCGCTCTGGCGTCAACCCGGTTTCGGCCAGTGCGGCGCGCACGCGCACGGTGCGCTCGCGGGCCGTGAGGCTGGGCTGGTGCACGCGCAGCCCTTCGCCGACGATTTCGGCCAGCGTCATGCGCGGCGAGAGCGATGAGAACGGGTCCTGAAACACTACTTGCGCGATGCGGCGCAAGGGTCGGTCGGTGCCCGGGTGGCCTTGCCATGCGCGCCCGGCGATGGCGACCGCGCCCTGGTGTGGCAGCAACCCCAGCACGGCTTGACCGAGGGTGGATTTGCCCGATCCGGATTCGCCGATCACGCCCAGGGTACGGCCCGGCGGCAGCGCAAAGCGCGCGCCGCGCACGGCGGCGAAATGGTCTTTGCCGAACCACCCGCGCCAGCCGGGGCGCGGCACGGGATAGCTGACGCATAAATCCTCGGCTTGCACGATGGGCGGCGTATCCGGCGCCGGGGCGGTTTCATCGACCTGGCGTTCCGGGCGGCTGGCGATCAGCTCGCGGGTGTAGGGCTGCGCCGGGCGCGCGAAGATGTCGGCCACCGCGCCCTGTTCCACCAGATGCCCGTGCTGCATCACCGCCACGCGGTCGGCAAAGCGCCGCACCAGATTCAGGTCGTGGGTGATGAGCAGCACCGCCATGCCGGTTTCGCGCTGCAAATCCGATAGCAGTTGCAGGATTTGGCCGCGCAGCGAGACATCCAGCGCGGTGGTTGGTTCGTCAGCTAGCAGCAGGCGGGGCTGGCCGGCCAGCGCCATGGCGATCATGGCACGCTGGCGCTGTCCGCCCGAAAGCTGGTGCGGGTACGCGGCAGCGCGTCGCGCCGGTTCCGGGATGCCGGTGCGCGCCAGCAGTTCCAGTACGCCATCTTTCAGCGCCGCGCCGGTGAGAGACCGATGTAGCCGCAACACTTCGGCGATTTGCGCGCCCACCGTCATGAGCGGATTGAGCGCGGTCATCGGTTCCTGGAACACCATCGCAATCTGGCCGCCGCGCAAGCGCCGCAGTTCGCGCTCGGGCAGCGCGAGCAAGTCGCGCGGGCCGCGCTGGCTATCGTCGAACAGGGCGCGGCCGGTGATGCGCGCGCCATCGAGCAGGCGCAGCAGTGCCAGCACCGTGACCGTTTTACCGGAACCCGATTCGCCGACCAGCGCCAGCTTTTCGCCCGGGGCGATGGAAAAATCGAGCGCCTGCGCCACCGGCTTGCCGAAGAACGCGACGTTCAGATTTTCGACATGCAGCAGCGGCGCGGTCATGTGTTCATTCCGGTAGGCGAGGCGCGCGGGTCGAGCGCCTCGCGCAGCGCGTCGCTCATAAAGGTCAGCAGCAACAACGTCAACACCAGTACGCCGAAGGTGGATAGCGAAATCCACCAGGCGTCGATATTGCTTTTGCCCTGACTGAGCAACTCGCCCAGGCTGGGAGTGCCCGGCGGCACGCCCAGCCCCAGAAAATCAAGCGCGGTGAGCGACAGAATCGCAC
>JAIRRE010000165.1 GCA_031256125.1 Burkholderiaceae bacterium | reverse complement strand
GGATGGGAAAACACGAAACGGAAACTGGGTCGGACGTGTTTGCGGGCGTCTGACGCATCCTCCGCCGATGCGAGCGGTTCCAGTTCGACCGGCGCAGGGCCGGCGGCGGTGGCGGATTCGGCTGCGGCTGCGGCTGCGCCATCGTGCGCCGCCTCGCGCAGCGTCCGCACGTCCGTTACGTCATCGCGTGGCTGGTCTGACAGCGCCATACCGCCACTTTATGACGCCAACGCCTGCAAGGCGCGGGCGGCGATCTCGTCAACGCTACCGGTGCCGTCGATCTTGCAATAGCGCGGAGCGTGCGCAGGAAAAGCCCTGGCCCATTTCTGGTAGTAATCGACCAGCGGGCGGGTTTGTTGCAGGTAAACGTCCAGGCGTTTCCTGACCGTTTCTTCCCGGTCATCGTCGCGCTGCACCAGCGGTTCGCCGGTCACGTCGTCCTTGCCCTCGACCTTGGGCGGGTTGAACTTGACGTGATAGATGCGCCCCGAACCGGGATGACTGCGGCGGCCGCTCATGCGCTCAATGATGGCCTCGAACGGCACGTCGATTTCCAGCACCGCATCGAGCGGCACGCCAGCTTCTTTGAGCGCTTCGGCCTGTGGAATGGTGCGAGGAAAGCCGTCGAGCAAAAAGCCCGCCTGGCAATCGGGCTGGGCGATGCGGTCTTGCACCAGGCCGATGATGATCTCGTCGGAAACCAGCCCACCCGCGTCCATTACCTGCTTGGCCGCCAATCCCAGCGGCGTGCCCGCCTTGACGGCGGCGCGCAGCATGTCGCCGGTTGAAATTTGCGGTATGCCGTAATGCTTGCAAATAAAGGCCGCCTGCGTGCCTTTGCCCGCGCCGGGTGCACCCAACAGAATCAGTTTCATGGTTTCGATGCCTCCACAGTTGTGTGTGATGAGTAAAGCCGTAACAAGAATAGCACGCGACGCGCGCAGTCCGAACCCGACCCGGATGGCTCGCCCCGCCGCACTTATCTCTTGAACAACGCCCGCACGCGCGCCAGGTCTTCGGGCGTATCGACGCCCGTACCGGGCGCCTCGGACGCGATATGCACCGCGATACGGTGGCCATGCCAGAGCGCGCGCAACTGCTCCAGCGCCTCGCAACGCTCCAACGGTGCGGGAACCAGTTGCGGAAACGCACGCAAAAACGCCGCGCGGTAGGCATAGATGCCGATGTGCCGCAGCGGTGCGGGGTCAGCGGGCAGCGTCTGAATGCCTTGCACGAAGCCATCGCGCCACCACGGCAGTGGTGCGCGCGAAAAAGTCAACGCCAGCCCTTGCGCGTCGGTAACGACCTTGACCACATTGGGGTTGATGAAGTCCGCTACCGATTCAATAGCGTGTGCTGCCGTCGCCATGCTGGCTTGCGGCGTGCGCGCCAGCAAACAAGCCACGGCGTCGATCAACGCCGGGGCGATCAGCGGTTCGTCGCCCTGGACATTGACCACCAAGGCGTCGCCATCCAGCCCCAATTGCTGACATGCCTCGGCCAGGCGGTCGCTGCCGCTGGCGTGATCGGCGCGCGTGAGCAGTGCCTCAATGCCATGCGCGGCGCACGCGGCGACGATCTCCGGGGCGTCGGCGGCCACCGCCACACGCGCCGCGCCGGAAGCCGCCGCGCGCTCGGCCACCCGCACCACCATCGGCTTGCCTGCGATGTCCGCCAACGGCTTGCCCGGCAGCCGCGCGGATGCCAGGCGCGCCGGAATCAGGACGGTGAAGGGTGCGGTCATACCACCGTCATGCGACCTGTTGCGCGCGCGGCGGCATCCGCTCGATTTCTTCGGGCGATACGGCGCGCGCTTCGCTTTCCAGCATGATCGGAATGCCATCGCGCACTGGGTAAGCCAGGCGCGCCGAGCGCGAAATCAATTCGCCCTTTTCGCGGTCGTAATCAAGCGGCCCTTTGGTGACGGGGCATACCAGCAGTTGCAGTAAGCGGGTGTCCATGACGATGGTCTTTATCAAGATGCGCAGGGATGATAGCCGCGCGCCGCGAGCAAGCCATCGAGGACGTCCCAGAATTCTCCGGGCACCTCCAGCGCCAACGGCGCGGCCCAAGCGTCGGGCCGCCAGCGCCAGAGTTTGACGGCGTCTTTTTCGGTGCAGATCAGCACGGCGCTGGCATCAAGCGAGCGAGCAACTTGAGCCAAGTCGTCGTGATCGGGCAGCGCCAGGGTTTGTGCCAATGTCAGCCCCGCCGCCCGTAGCATGTCGAAAAACGCTTGTGGCCGCGCAATGCCGGCCAGCGCGGTGAGCGGTTGGCCGCGCAGATCGGCCAAAAGCGTTTGCGCGCCGTCGGCGCGCCGCGCTCGATCCGCCAAACGGCGGCGCGCCGCAAAGGTTTGCGCACCGGGCGGCAACGATAGATCAACCGCCCCTTCCGTGCCCAGCACCAAATCCACCGGACGCGGCCACGGCTCGCGCAGCGGCCCGGCGGGCAGCAGCCAGCCATTGCCGAGGCCGCGCGCATCGAATACGCAGATTTCCACATCGCGCGCCAATCGCCGGTGTTGCAAGCCGTCGTCGCAAATTAAAACGTCAATGCCGGGGTGCGCCGCCAGTAGCGTGCGACCCGCTGCGGCTCGCTGGCGGCCCACAGCCACCACGCCTGCCGTGGGCGCCAACGCTTGCGCCAGCAACAACGGTTCATCGCCCACGGCGCGCGGATCGTCATCGGGCGCGACTAGCCGCACGCTGTCGTTGTCGCGCCCATAGCCGCGAGAAAGGATGCCAACCCGCCAGCCGCGCGCCTGCAAATGCCGCGCCACCGCCAATGTCGTGGGTGTTTTGCCTGCGCCGCCCGCGACCACGTTGCCAATGACGATCACCGGCACCGGCAGCCGCTCGGCGACAGCCGGGAACAGGCCGCGCAGCGCCAGCAACGCGCGGTAAATCAGACTCACCGGCCACAGCGCACAGGCCAGCGGCCCGCGCACCAGCCACGCGGCGGTCAGCGCGCGCTCCAGTTTTGCGCGGAGCGGGTGGCTTACCGTCACGCTTGACCCGCTTGTTCAACGCCGCTTGCCGCCGGGCAGGCCGGGAAGCCCACCGGGCATCCCGCCCATGCCGCCCATCAAGCCCTGCATGGCTTTCATACCGCCCATGCGGCGCATCATTTTGAGCAGGCCGCCGCCTTTCATTTGCTTCATCATTCCCTGCATTTGCCCAAACTCGTTGAGCAGCCGGTTCACTTCCTGCACCGGCACGCCCGCACCGGTAGCGATGCGGCGCTTGCGGCTGGCCTTGATGAGGTCGGGCTTGCGGCGCTCTTCGGGCGTCATGCTGTGGATGATGCCGGTCTTGCGGCGCAGATCGCGCTCGGCTCGCGTCAGGTCGGCCTCGCTGGCCTTGCCCGCCAGTTGCGTCGGGAGCTTATCCATCAAGCTGGACAAACCGCCCATTTGCTGCATCTGCTGCAACTGCGCCAGAAAGTCTTGCAGCGTGAAGGCATCACCCTTGCGCACGCGGTCGGCCAACTTTTTGGCCTGTTCGATATCGACGTTGGCGGTGACCTGTTCGACCAGCGCCAGCACGTCGCCCATGCCCAGAATGCGCCCGGCATGGCGCTGGGCGTCGAACACCTCCAGCCCGTCGAGTTTCTCGCTGATGCCTGCGAATTTGATCGGCGCGCCAGTGATTTGCCGCACCGACAGCGCCGCGCCGCCGCGCGCATCGCCGTCGAGCTTGGTCAGCACGATGCCGGTCAGCGGCAGCGCCTGACCAAATGCTCGCGCGGTGTTGGCCGCGTCCTGCCCCTGCATGGCATCGACCACGAACAGCGTTTCGACCGGATCGAGCGCCGCGTGCAGCGCCTTGATTTCGGCCATCAGCGCCTCGTCGACGTGCAGCCGCCCGGCGGTGTCGATGATG
>JAIRRE010000137.1 GCA_031256125.1 Burkholderiaceae bacterium | reverse complement strand
GCCACCAATCGCACCCAAAATAGCTCCGGCAATGTGGCCGTTGCCACTGCCCATCTGGCTGCCAATAGCACCGCCTGCCAGCGCGCCCACCGCTGCGCCACCGCCCGTGGGCGCGGCAGCAGCCGGGTCGCAGGCCTGCACCGGCGTCTGCTGCATTTGCGGCGTGGCCGCTACCACGCGCGCCAGCACCGTCGAAGGCTGCTGCTGCGCCCATGCCGCGCCGCCAGCCAGCGCACTGCCCGCCAGCAATGTGCCCAAGGAAAGACGAAAAAAGGAAAAAGTCATTACTACGCTCCTTACAAATCAAGCGGAACACGAATTCGGCGGCTCATGGCACAAGTAAACACGCAAACTGCGCTGCTGCGGGCGGCATACCTCGAAACAGGATGCACCACCATCTGTGACGCTGATCCAGCCCATAACCCTGGCATCCGCTTGCGATTTCCGCTAGGCTGCAACCTTGCAGGCCACTCTAAGGATTGAATCGAATTTGAAGATTTCGGCCGCATGCGGGCAACAAGCGAAAACAGGCGCTGCTAATAACAGCAACCCGCGCGAAATGCCTGCGCTTACCGCTCCATCAAAAGCGCACGCCGAAGCCCCCCCGTCCACCGTGCCGGCCGCCGCCCAAGCCGATGGAAATGCCGAAAGCTGGCCCAACATACACCGGCGCGGGCTGCACCATGACCGGGGCCGCATATGGATAAACCACCGGCGGATAAACCGGCTGCGCGTACCCAGGATAGACAGCGTAAGGCGGCGGTGCAACCACGGCAGGCGCCACATACACCTGCGCTTGCGCAGCACTGGCAACCAACACGCCGCCGGTCAGCAGCGCCACGCCTAGAAAAAGCCGAGAGAGAGAAGAAGTCACGACCATGCTCCTTTGCATGACAAAGGCACACTGTGCGCCTTGTCAGCGTGATAGGTAACTATCCGCTGACACCTTTAACGGCAATAGCGGCAATGGCGTTGACAGGTATTGCTTGGATACTGTGTCCTGCGTTTTGAGTTCCCGGGATTTACATACGTTTGCACACTCAATCGCCCTTCATCCGCTGGCTCTGCCAATACGCCTCGCCCTGCCCCTGGTTGAGCACGCGGGCCAGCACGAACAGCAAATCAGACAAGCGGTTGAGGTAGCGCCGAGGCGCATCGCATACGGATTCCGGCAGCGCCGGTTCGACCCGTTGCAACGTGACCAGCGCGCGTTCAGCGCGGCGGCAAACGGCGCGGCAAACGTGCGCCAGCGCGACCGAGCGCGTACCACCGGGCAGGATGAACTCAGCCAGCGGCGGCAGGCGCGCGTTGAGCAAGTCCAGCGCCGCGTCGAGTTGCTGCACGGCAGCATCGGGCAACACGGCGCGGCCTGGTAGCGCCAAACTCCCGCCCAAATCGAACAAGCGTTGTTGCACCTCGGTGAGCAGCAGGCGGATATCGTCCGGTAAATCTTCGGCCAGCAGTAAACCGATAAAGCTGTTCAGTTCATCGACCTCGCCCAGCGCCTGAATGCGCGGGTGATCCTTGGGCACGCGGCGGCCATCGGCCAAGCCGGTTTCGCCGCCGTCGCCGGTGCGGGTGGCAATACGCGTGAGGCGCTGGCCCATGCTTATCGCGGCTCCGCGGGAGCTATGGCGTCAACTGCGGCGCGCAGACCGAGTAAATATGAATCGACGCCAAAACCGCAAATCTGCCCGCGCGCCAAGGGTGCAATGAACGAGTGTTGCCGGAACGCCTCGCGTGCATGAATGTTGGACATGTGCACCTCGACGATTGGGCAGGCCAGTATCGCCAGCGCGTCGGCCACCGCCAGGCTGGTATGCGTCCACGCACCCGCGTTGACCACCACCGCATCCACCCGGTCGCGGTGCGCCTGGTGAACGCGCTCGCAAAAAGCGCCTTCCTGGTTGGTCTGGAAGGTTTGCAGCGACACGCCCAGTTCGGTTGCCAGCCGCGCCAGCGCCGCGTCGATGTCCGCCAGCGTGGCAGTGCCGTATTGCCCCGGATCGCGCTGGCCAAACATGTTCAGGTTGATGCCGTGCAGGATGAGGATGGTTTTCATGGTATGCCTAGCATAGCGGTCAAACCAGCGGCTTGGCCAACTGCTCGATGACCGGCCCCGTATCGGGCCTGATGCCGCGCCACCAGGCGAAGGCTTCGGCGGCTTGTTCGACCAGCATTCCGATGCCATCGGCGATCCGCTGCGCGCCGACATTTTGGGCTTGCCGCAGAAAAGGCGTCAAGCCCTTGCCATAGACCATGTCATAGGCCAGCCGCGCCCCGGCCAGCGCCCGGTCCGGGATTGCCGGGGCCGCGCCGGAAAGGCTGGCCGAGGTGGCATTGATGACGATGCTAAATGGCGCGCCGGCAAGTTCGACGGCATCAAACCCGGCACCTGCGATAGCGCAGCAGTTATCCGCCGTGGCAACGTGCGGCGCAAACTCGGTGGCCAGTTGCCACGCCTTGTCAGCCGTGCGGTTGGCGATCAACATGCGTCGCGCGCCGACCTGGGCGATGGGCAGAATCACGCCGCGCGCCGCGCCGCCCGCGCCCAGAATCAGCACGTCCGCGCCGGCAAGAGGCATTGACAGGTTGACCATGATGTCGCGCACCAGTCCGGCGCCGTCGAAGTTGCACGCCTGAATCCGTCCGGCCTCGAACCGCAGCGCATTGGCTGCGCCGGCCAGCCGCGCCGTGTCGTTGGCGTCATCGGCACAGGCCAGCGCTTCCAGCTTGAAGGGCAGCGTCACGTTCATGCCGCGCCCGCCCGCCGCGCGGAAATTCTCCAACGCACGCGCAAAGCCGCCGGGCTGGCCACCGCCGTCGATGGCTTCATAGGTCAAATCCTGGCCCGTGGCTTGCGCAAACAGACCATGAATGCGCGGCGATTGGCTGTGGGCGATGGGGTGGCCGATCACGGCGTAACGGTCGGGCATGGCGGTTCCTGGGTTGTGAACATCGAGCGGTGAGTGTCGGGGCGCGAACAAGCGGGCTTTTAGCGGCTCGCGCGGCGCACGGGCGGGTGACTTTCTCATAGTCCGGGTGTACCGCCCGGACAACGCCTTGTGCGCAACGCCCAATGCCAAATATCCCAAGCTCAACCTTGACCAAGCGTCGAATGGTAACGGGGCATAAACTGCCGCGTTTCCCACCCATTGCTTATTTGACTTCATGCACGCTCCTGATTCCCCGACCCCGTTTTTGCCGCAGGTTCGTCAGCGCCCCGCGCCGCAGGCTTTACTTGACGCGCTGCAAGCGCGCTTTAGTGAGCAGTTTTCTGCCGCGCTGGCGGTACGCGAGCAGCATGGGCGCGACGAATCAGCCTTTACCACCGTGCAGCCGCCCGCCGCCGTAGTGTTTGCCGAAAGCACGCGGGACGTGCAGGATGCGGTGCGGCTGTGCGCACAGTACCGGACGCCGGTGATCCCGTTCGGCGCGGGGTCGTCGCTGGAAGGCCAAGTATTGGCGGTGCAGGGCGGGGTGAGCATCGCCCTATCGCGCATGAACCGGATTTTGTCGGTCAACCCGGAAGATTTAACAGTAACGGTGCAACCGGGGGTGACGCGCAAACAGCTTAACGACGCGCTGAAAAGCGCGGGCATGTTCTTCCCCATCGACCCCGGTGCGGACGCCAGCATCGGCGGCATGACGGCCACCCGCGCCAGCGGCACCAACGCGGTGCGCTACGGCACCATGCGCGAGAACGTGTTGCTGCTGGAGGTGGTAACCGCTAGCGGCGATGCGATCCGTGCCGGAACGCGCGCCAAGAAGTCCAGCGCGGGGTACGACTTGGCGCGCCTGTTCGTCGGCAGTGAAGGCACGCTGGGCATCTTTACCGAAATCACGCTGCGCATTCACCCGCTGCCCGAAGCCGTGTCGGCGGCAATTTGCTATTTCCCCGCCATTGCCGACGCGGTACAAACGGTGATTCAGACGATTCAACTGGGTGTGCCGATTGCGCGGGTGGAATTGATCCACGCGGGCACGGTGGGCATGATTAACCGCCACGCCAAGCTGCACTTGCGCCAAGGGCACATGCTGCTGATGGAGTTCCACGGCTCGCCCGCCAGCGTCAAGGAGCAGGCCGAGACCGTGCAGACCATTGCCAGCGAGCACCACGGCGAAGCGTTTGAATGGGCCGACACGCCCGAGGAGCGTACCCGCCTGTGGAGCGCGCGCCACAACGTCTATTTCGCGGGCGTACAAAGCCGCCCCGGTTGTCGCGTCATCAACACCGACGTGTGTGTGCCGATCTCGCGCTTGGCCGATGCCTTGCTGGAATCGGTGGCCGAAGCCGACGCCAGCGGCATTGCGTATTACCTGGTCGGCCATGTGGGCGACGGCAATTTTCACTTTGGCTACCTGATCGACCCCGACAGCGCTCAGGAACGCGCCACCGCCGAAGCATTGAATCATAAGTTGGTAGCACGCGCGCTGACTCTGGATGGCACCTGCACCGGCGAGCACGGCGTGGGCTTGCACAAGATGGGCTTTCTGCGCGACGAAGCGGGCGCGGGCGCTATCGCCACTATGTGCGCCATCAAGCGGGCGCTGGACCCGGATAATATCCTCAATCCTGGGAAGGTTTTGGTGGCGAAGTAGCCGCCTGGTGCGTAGCCGGGAGGGGCGCCACAGCGGTTACTTGGTCACCCTCTAGGTGGTGCTCGATGACCTTTTCGATAATCAGTTTAGCGATAAACCCGACCATACTCAAAGCCAGCGCCAAATAAAGCACGAAAGTACCGAATTTGCCGGCTTTTGATTCCCACGCCAACTGTCCGATAATAAACAGCATGTAAAGCATCAACGCGCCAACACAAAAAGTAACACCAAACCACGCAATCTGGGATTCGGTAAAACCAAACAGGGTATTCATGGCGCGCGAGTGTAATTTTTTTGCCCAGCCTGCGTAATATCCTCAATTCAGGGAAGGTTTTGCTGCCAGGAAGAGGTGCGTACAGGAAGCAGTCGCCGCGCGACGCTGAACTTCTCTATCACCCCATGAGGCGACGATGGTCTTCTCTCAGGTGAGCGGGCGATCCAATTGAATCTCTCGATCCACCGGGTAGCCCGCCCGCGCCACGTTTACCCTTTCACCCGGGTTCCAGCTAGTTGGCTTGACTGCTTGCGGCAGCGGGTGCGTCCGGGTGATGGTGCATGAAACCGTGGCCATCATGGCGCCATGCCCATTCCTTCATGTGCCTGGCCCGGGCCTGAACGAAATGCTGTGCGCACTCATCAAAAATTTTCTGCTGAGCGGGGGTGAGCTGGGCATAGAGCGCCTTCACCGCGTCGCCGCGCGCTTTCATGCGCTGCAAGCGCTGGTCGGCGCGCTGTTCCATGCGGTCGATGCGTTCGGGCGTGGTCAGTTTGGCCCATGCTCCCGGCTGCGGACGCTCGGACGGTGGGGGGGGCGGTTGCATGGCCGCTTCAAACTGATCCCACGCGCTAGATTGCGAGGGCATGATCTTCAGCGCCTTCTTCAAGTGTGCCATCAGGTGAGCGTGGTGCTCAACCATGTGCTCGCGCCACTGCCCAGGGAGCGGATGCGCTGCCGTGGCGGGCGCGGAAACATCAGGCATGGACATGGGCGGCTGGCTCTGCGCTAGCGCCACCGTGCCCAACCCCGCCAGCGCGACGGCCAGAAACGGGCGCTTGAATAAATGCCTGGGCATGGGAAGAAGGGTGCGATTCATGAGAGGGCTTCCTTTCTGAAGTTTGGTAACTACACAAGATCTTTAGAACCTGTTCAAAATTGTCAATGTTCCGCCCATATTTCGCGCCAGGCCGGTATTTCATTTAGACCTAATTTGGCGCCTTGCAGGGGCGATTGGGAAAAAGCAAACAGATTCTTAACGCCCGACCGAGTGATACGTTGACGTGCAGCGGTACCACCACCTTGCATTTTACGTGGGCAGCATGATGCAAAGTTTTATAAATTCAGTATTGTTTAAGTTCTGGACAACCAGTCGTCCGGCGGCCAGAGGCAGCGAAACAAAGGCGGCCGTATGCGTTAGTGTACTGTCTTGCACAGGATGCAACGAGAAATCGTATGCTTACTAACTTACCAAAGGCTAGGGGTGTTTCGCTTCAGTTTGGAGATGGTTCACTGTGTGCAAAGCGTTCACAATCCCGCTCTGGATCAAGGCAAAGGTCACGCGCTGGTTCGCGGCTGGCGCGATGACCTAGCCAGGTTGTCCAGCCAAGGCGCTGCTGCCCACCGAGCTGGCTTTGGGGAACTTCATCAGCGTATAACAGCAATTGAGCATTCCACTTGAATTCCAGGCTAATGTATTGCCGCAACCAATCTCTGATGCGGATATTGTTTCGTTCTCCTGGCAGAAACGCTTCGTATTTTTCCAGTGACATGGGACCAAGGTCGAGCCGGAACCTCGATTGCACATCGGGCACGCGCGCGCCGGCTACGGCGCCATATCCAAGGTGGTTATTGAGGCTCGCTCCCGTCAAGCGGGTTTGTTCTTCCATTGGAATATCGATCCAACTGCGGATGAATTCGTGCAGGCGCACGGGAACCTGGAAGTAGTGCGCCAAGACTTGGCGGATACCTTCGGGATTGCGCGTCAGGCGCACGAAATGACCGGTGGCAAACAACCTGGCGTTGTCTTCGACCGAATTGCGCTGGCGGGTCGAGGGAAAGCCGAGTCCGGACAAGGAACCGACATGAACCGTAAAGCGGTTTGGCCCGGCCCTATCCATCTGCACAACGGGCTGTGCGTCAGCCCATGCCCGGTAAAACAAGCTGAGCAGGCGGTGGTGAAAAATATCCGCGAAATCTAGCAGTGTCGGATCATTCTGGTTGCGAGCACGGTCGCGCACGTATTCGGTGATATGCAGCGGTAGCGGCCCGTTGGGTCCGAAAAATCCAAGGCTGAGCACGCGCACTATGGGGGCGGCGCGAGAGCCGCGCGGCTCGATGCTGTAGATGGTGGCCGGGGCGAAAGCGGTGGATGGATACTGCCCCAGTCTTACCGCGTCGTCGCGTGGCGTCTTGGAATAGCCCAAGCGCGCCAAGTGAGGAGCGCAGGCTTCCACATAGCGCAACAGGGCGAACAGATCGACGGCGTGTGGAGCATGACGCAGCACCTCGACGGCGGCGTCGATGCCTTCTTCTGGGGATGGGATGGACAGAACCACGGATCGCCTTTGCTACCCCATTGTCAAGCGGACGGGCGCGCGCCTTGCCTGACTGGCCAGGAGGCAAAAGCACCGCCCTGCAAAGTTGACAGCTTGAACTGGATGGCCGAGTTGATGCTGACGTGGCGCGCCATGAACTGTTCAAGTACCGCGCCGAATAGCCACGGGCTGTGACCGGCGAAGGCCGCCGTATCCACAGCAGTTTCAATGGCCACGCCGCGACCGAACACGATCGGCCCACGTTGCGGTACACGGCAAGCCATGGGCGTCAGGCGCATGGAGCGCACCGCATCGGCCTGCCCTTCGATGCCGCGCCGGCCAAGCGGGCTATACAGACCGAGCAAGTCACGCATGGCTTGTGCGCCATCGGTGACGCTGAGGTCGGTCAGGGTATGGTAATTCAGGTGCAAATGCGAAATTAGGCGCCATGTAATGTCGCGTTCCGCCACCGCGGGTACGGGCGGCGTTAAGCCGCCCAGGATGCTGATTCCCTTGAGTGGCGCGGATTCGTTCGGTTCCAAGTCGTGCGCGCCACCAGTGGCAACCAGCAGCGGCAGGTCGCGATTGGTACACAGCATGTCCGCGGCGATGCGTGCCAAGTAACGGCCGTATGGCGCATCTTGCTGATCCACCAACTGTACAAACACTTCGCTGCCGATGTATCCGGACCGGCTACCCGATCGCTTGGCCGCTTCGGATAGACCGCGCGGTTCGCGCCGGATCGTAAAAAATCCATCTTGCTGGTCCCCTGGCTGGCGGCCCAGGGTTTCCAGCAAAGGGCGAAACAACCTGTGATCGGCATTGGAGGACGTGAAGCCGTGAATCAACGACACGGTATGGACTTCATAGTCCAACGGACGTGCCCGGTTGGCAACCAAGTGATGCTCGAAGTTAGCCATGGACACATCGAACCGATCTCCCCGCAAGGGAAATAGGTTGACCACGGGTGTGCAGTAGAGGGCGAAGTCTTCCTTGGTGATCAGTTTTTCAAGCGCGGTTGCCGCTTGTTCAAATAACAAGGTCACCTTGAATTGGCGGGCCGAGATGTCGGCCAGAATGTTATCTAGGCCGTTGATCGAAAAAAAACGAAACCGGTCCGGGCAAGCAAAGTATTCATGCAGGATACGATAGCCGCTGAATGATCGGCTGTCATAGGGCAATAGCGCTTCATCTTCACCATAGCCGTCGCAGGTGATGGACGATGGAGGTAGCCAGCGCTGCTCTACATTTCTCTCCGATTGCCAGGACACCAGGGCGCCGAGCAAGCGACCGCCAATCAATTCCAGCAACTGCGAGGCTCGATCAGCCGGACCGCCGATGTACAGGCTAATACGCCCGGTCTTTACAGTTCGTACTTCAGCATCGCCACTCATCGAAAACTGCAAGTGCAAACTGCTGCGAATAGTTTTGTTGGTGTGGATGCTGGAAGCTGGCAGCGACCCGGCCGCCCCCTCGATGCTGGCATCGGTAATATCCAGCGGAAATAACGTCACATCGTGTGCGGTTCGAAATTGGCAACTCGTCTCTTGACCGGGAGCGACGGGCGCATGCAGCACAGTATGTCTTGGCAGATGAAAACCGGTGGTCACCCCCCCATGCTCGAAACTCGGGGTTAACTTGGCGATGCCCATTGCCGGCGTGGGACGCAGATAGTGGGGGTAGACCAGTTCAAGCAGCCGCTGGGAAAAGCGCGGAAACTCCGCTTCCATCTTCAAATGAATACGCCCCGCCAAAAAAGCAAAGCCTTCCAGCAGCCGCTCCACGTAGGGGTCGGCCACTTCGATGCCGCTCATACCCAGCCGCCCGGCAATTTTCGGATGCTGGCGGGCAAACTCAGCGCCCAGCTCCCTGAGGTAGGCAAGCTCTCGGTTGTAGTGGTCCAGGAGTCGGGGATTCATTAGCTGTCCCCGAGTTGATCCTGCAAGGTCACCGAACCGGTTTCAAGATCAATGCTGGATTTGAGCAACATTTCAATAGGATAAGGTATCGACCAAATTTGCCCGCGTATTTCGAACATGAGCAGGTTGTGGGCCGCACTCCAACTGTCGTCCTCGACGGTCACGCCGACAACTTGCAGCGTACTGGGAACGATACGCGGTTCGAACTGAATGATGGCTTCCCGCAATTCGGCCTGTAATGTCTCCAATTTGACATCGGTCGCATGTCTGCCTGAAAACGCCGGCAACCCGAAATTGATGGCCGACCGCCGCGCATCGGGAAGAAATTCAAAATCAACTTCGGACTCCATGTTGGTCGCGTTGAGCAGCCAGCCTAAGTCGCGCATGATGATTTGACGCAACTGTTGCCGCGAGATGACCAGTTC
This sequence comes from Burkholderiaceae bacterium, assembly GCA_031256125.1. Lineage (GTDB taxonomy): Bacteria > Pseudomonadota > Gammaproteobacteria > Burkholderiales > Burkholderiaceae_C > Ottowia. The sequence goes on along the minus strand of JAIRRE010000137.1, from coordinate 1,398 downwards.
GGACGCCGTGTCTTTGTGCCGGGCCGGATTGTGATCTGTTAAACGATCCAACAATGTCGGCTGGAGCCGATCACGGGCCCACGTACGCAACGGTCCATCAAGTTCGTTGTTGGGTTCGGTTGCAGCCATGGTCAACTCACGCGGGCGGATTGAAGTCGATCCGGCGCACATCAAGCAACGACTTTTCTACGTTGCTGGTTGCCAAGATACGCACGCCGCATCCAACCCAGACATCATTTCCACGATCTTCCCAGGTAGTCAATGCGGAACGCAAATGCGCATCGGTCAAGCCCTCGGTCAGCGGATAGCGCGCGGGGATTAATGCGGGTACAGACTCCGCCCCCCAAAGCTTAATGCCAGCAGACAACCACACCAGATCGCAGACGCTACTGGGCGCAGCAACCCGGATCGACTCGATGCGGCTGTAAGGAATCCATTGGTATTGGCCATTGAAAATAGCTTCGCAAACAGGACCTAGCCGGGTATCGGCATCCGCAATCCACTCGAAAGATTTATCGTCGAGCGTGCCCGAGGACGCCGGCGCGATTTGAAGCGCCTGCTTCCGCAAATCTACTGCGCTCAATGACTCGGCGGCACACTCCTGCTTCAAGGCAGATGCCAAAACCCCAAGCCATTCCGGCGCATCTTCAGGCAGCAGCGGATCCACCTCGCCCCGAAAAACACGCTCGCGCACCTGCTCCTGTTGAAGCGCTACCCGATAAGCATACGCAAACGCCTCACCGGCGGGAAACAACCGTGCATATGCCTGCAACTGCTCCAGCGATTTTTGCCAACGGCCAGCCTGACAGTAACGCTGAAACAAGCCCATGCGCCATTTCGGATCCGTCGGCTCTGATCGAATCTTCTGCTGAACATCGGTAATTTCAGCATCCAGAGAATGTGGCAAGGTCGCGTTCATGGGTTATCCTGAAAAAAATAGAAAAAGCAATGTATCGTTAATCATACCTGTATCGCAATTGAAGCAACGCACACAACATTGCTGAATTACTATTGATAACCAAATTGATTTCAAAAAAGAAAAGGAGCCGACCGCTCCTCTTCTATCTCTGAAATCAGCAAAATCATATTTTTGTATTTTGCTTCACATCCCAACCTGCTACAACTGCGGCGCCTGCTGTACCCGTGTTCGACTGAGGCGTCCCCGTAACTACAATCTGGGCAAAGTTGAATGAGCAGTCAAACATCGGCTCCGTGGATGAGGTTCCCGCCATACTAACCGAAGAAATAAGCACATCGGTCATCTTCATGTTAAGGAACTCTTGTTGTGTACCCCCAGCCTTGCACGCCGAGATGACCACCGAAGAGACATGCTGCCCAGAAGCGCACATTTGCATGAGCGTTGGGTAGGACTTGTCGAATTTACAAAGCACAGTGATG
>JAIRRE010000091.1 GCA_031256125.1 Burkholderiaceae bacterium | reverse complement strand
CTCGATTTTGGGACACCGGTCTTGCACAGCAGCCAGTCCCGCGGCGCGCGCTCGTGCGATGGCGGCATCGTTGACCACGCCCAGTTGCAGCCACAGCGTGCGCGCGCCGATGGCAATGGCGTCGTCAGCGATTGGCGGTACGTCTTCGCTTTTGCGAAATACGTCCACCAGGTCGATCCTGCCGCCTTCGGCGCGGATGGCCACGTCGGCTTCCCGCACAGAGGCATAGACGCGCTCGCCCAGAATTTCGGCGCCAACCGCCGCCGGGTTGACCGGCACGATACGGTAGCCGCGCGCTTGCAGATAGTGGGCGACTTCGTAACTGGGGCGGTCTTCCTTGGGCGAGAGGCCGACCACCGCCAGCGTGCGGCAGGTTTGCAGAATTTGGCGCAGCGCGCTATCGCTAGACGTATCGGGAACGGGATGGGTCATGGAATTTAGAGGCTAGTCACTAAAGTGGAACCAAGCGGTAAATACCGGCATTGTCGGCCCCGCCAATCGGAGGACAATAATGACATAGCGTTTGTTTTTGTGAAAGCGTTGCTATAAAAGGAGGCACATCATGGACAAGCACTATCTCTCGCCTCTGTTCGAACCGCAATCCATCGTACTTTTGACCGGGCCGCAAGACAAGCCCGATGAGCAAACGCCGCAGGCCCGCGCGTTGCTGGCGCATATGAAGGCGCAGCCATTCAAGGGCAGCGTCACGCCACTGGATACCCATGCCATCGGCACACTGGCCGATCTGGCCCAGACCCGCGCCGATCTGGCGCTGGTGGCGCTGCCGGAGGACCAGATCATCCCGGCGCTGGAATTGGCCGGACGCATCCGCGTCAAGGCCGCGCTGGTACTGGGCGAGGGCATCGACGCCGACAAGGCGCGCGCCATGCACGAAGTCGCGCAACGCTACGGCTATTGGCTGCTCGGCCCCAACAGCCAAGGCATCCAGCGGCCGATGCTGGGCCTGAATGCCTGCACTTCCGGCCCTCTGGCCGCCAACGGTCAACTGGCGCTGGTCACCCAGTCGGGCGCGCTGACGGCCTCGATTCTGGACTGGGCGCAACAGAACAAGGTGGGCTTTTCGACCGTGGTGGCGCTCGGCCAGCACACGCCCGTCAACCTGGCGGCAGTGCTCGATTATTTTTCCTCCGACCGTCAGACGCACGGCGTGGTGGTCTATATGGAAGGCATTGCCGACGCACGGCGCTTTACCAGCGCGCTGCGGGCGGCGGCGGGCACCAAGCCGGTGGTAGTGCTCAAGGCCGGACGCCATCCGGCGGGCAACGTCGCGGCCCAAACGCACTCCAGCGCCATCGTCGGCAGCGACGACGTGTTCGAGGCCGTGCTGCGCCGCGCCGGCGCGGTGCGGGTACGCTCGTTCGTGGAGCTGTTTTCCGCCGCCAAGTGCCTGGCCTCGCGCTATCGGCCCGTGGGGCCGCGCCTGGCGGTCATCACCAACGGCGGCGGCCCGGGCGTGCTGGCCGCCGACTGGATCAGCGAGCTGAACCTCAAGCTCGGCGTGATGAGCGCCGACATTGCCGCCCAACTGGCGCCGCAACTGCCGCCGCGCGCGACGCTGACCGATTTGATCGACATGACTGAAAGCGCCACGCCCGAACACTACCGGCTGGCGATCGAGGCGGCGGCCAAGGACCGGCAGATCGACGGTATTCTGGTGCTGTATTCACCCAAGTACGGCGGCGATGCCGAGGCGATAGCCGCCGTCATGATCGCGGCCAAGCCCAAGATCGCCAAGCCGCTGGTGGCGTGCTGGATGGGCGACGCAACCGTGCTGCCCGCGCGCCGCAAGCTGGTGGAGGCGCAGATTCCAAACTTTCGCACACCCGAAGCGGCGGTGGGCGCATTCGGCAACATCGCGTCGTTTTATCAAAACCAGCAGTTGCTGCAACAGACGCCGCCGCCGCTGTCTCATCTACAACCGCCGGACGTGGAAGGCGCGCGCTTAATTGTTGAGAGCGTACTGGCCGAGCGCCGCTCGGCGCTCACGGAGATGGAATCGAAAGCGCTGCTGGCGGCCTTCCACATCCCGGTTACGCAGACCATTTTGGCCCGCAGCGGCAGCGAGGCGATGATGATCGCCAACCAGTTCGGTTACCCGGTGGCGCTCAAAATCGACTCGCCCGACATCCCGCACAAGTCCGACGTCGGTGGCGTGGCCCTGAACGTGATGAACGGCGTGGCGGTGCGCGACATCTATCAGGACATGATGGACACGGTGCGCAAAAAACAGCCCGAGGCGTGCCTCAACGGCATTACCGTGCAGGCCATGGCGCGTTCACGGCACGGGCGCGAGCTTTACATCGGCGTCAAAGCCGATGACCCGTTCGGCCCGGTCATCGCTTTCGGCGTGGGAGGCACTATGGTCGAACTGATTGGCGGGCACGCGATGGAGTTGCCGCCGCTCAACCAGTTCCTGGCTCACCGGCTGATTGAGCGCTCGCACGCGCACGAAACGCTGTGCCAATGGCGCGGCGCGCCGCCGGTCAATATGCCAGCGCTAGAGCAGGTGCTGCTGCGCGTATCGGAGATGGTGTGCGAACTGCCCCAGTTGCGCGAAATGGACATCAACCCCATCATCGTCGATGAGCACGGCGCCGTCGCCGTCGATGCGCGCATCGTGGTCGGCGCGTCGGCGCAAGCCGGGCCGGGCCGCGTTGGCCGCTATGGGCATTTGTCGATCCTGCCCTATCCGGCGCGGCTGCAACAGACCTGGCCGCTCAAAGGCAGCGGTGAATACCTCGTCCGGCCGATCCGCCCCGACGATGCCCAACTGCTGCAAACTTTCGTGCAGAAACTCTCGCCCGAAAGCCGGTATTTCCGCTTCGTCTCCAACATGGCCGAGATGCCGCCTTCGATGCTTGCGCGCTTCACGCTGATCGACTACGACCGCGAAATGGCACTGTGCGCCGTCGTCGAAACCGAACACACGCTTCCCGACGGCGGCAAGGAGTACACGGAAAAGATCATTGGCGTCTCGCGTTACATCACCAACCCGGACCTCAATAGCTGTGAATTCTCGCTGGTGGTGGCCGACGAGTATGCCGGCCACGGCTTGGGCA
>JAIRRE010000321.1 GCA_031256125.1 Burkholderiaceae bacterium | reverse complement strand
AAAATCGGCCGTCCGCGCCAACTGTTCACCGGTTCGCCGCGCCGCGACATTCCCTGATATGGGATGCGCCAACAACTATCGGGTTTGACGCGGGCTGCGGGCAACTCGATGAAAAGTGCCGCGTCGCGTCCGAATTGCGTAGCGGGGGCGCGGATAACCGGGTGATGCGGCGGGGACCTGACGGAAACGTTGACGCGCCCCCGCTACAACAACATATGCCAATCCAGAGCGCGGGATGTTTGGACGACGCGCCGACCGGCTTTATTTCATCAGCCGCCGGGATATGCCGGATTAGTCCACTGCCCCCTCACCGCCGCCGCGCGACGCGCACGCCCGGCACGGTTTGTACTTCGCGCAGCACTTGCGCCAGCCGCCGGGTGTCGCTGACCTCGGCGGTAAAGGTCATCCAGGTCCAGCCCTTGACGGTTTGGGATTGCGCACCGATAACGTTCATCTTCTGGCGCGTGAAGACATCGGAAATGTCGCGCAGCAGCCCTTGACGGTCAACGGCTTCGACGGTTACGTCCACCGGATACGCGGGCGGCGCGTGCCCGGCCCCTGGCTCGCCCCAGCTCACGTCAATGATGCGTTCGGGTTCGCACGCCAGCAGCGCGCGAAAAGCCGCGCAGTCGCGCCGGTGCACCGTCACGCCACGCCCGCGCGTGACGTAGCCGCCAATCCCATCCGGCGGCGCGGGCTTGCAGCACTTGGCCGGGTGCGTGAGCAACGAATCCAGACCCACCACCAGCACGCCGCCGCGCCCATCCACGTCACTTGCCGCGCGACCGCGCACAATTTGTCCGGCCTCGGCGGCAGCGGCGCCGGAGGGCGGCGCGCTGGGGCGCAGCTTGGCTTCGATGCTGCGCAGCGACAGCTCGTCCTTGCCCACCGTCTCGAACAGCGCATCGGGCGATTTAAAGCCCAGTTCCTCGGCCAGCGCTTCCAGCGACAGCGCGGTCTTGCCTTCGCGCTGAAGGAGTTTTTCCACCATCTCGCGACCGCGCACAATGGTTTCGCGCGTTTGTTGGGCGTTGAACCAGGCGCGCACCTTGGCGCGCGCGCGCGAACTGGCCAGATACCCCAAGTCGGCGTTGAGCCAGTCGCGCGAAGGCCCACCTTCCTTGGCGGCGGTGATTTCTACCGTCTGGCCATTTTGCAACGGCGTATTGAGCGGCACCAGCGCGCCATCGACCTTCGCGCCTCGGCAGCGGTGACCCAGTTCGGTGTGCACGCTATAGGCCAAATCGACCGGCGTGGCGCCTGCGGGCAGTTCCACGATTGCGGCGTCGGGCGTGAATACGTAAATGCGGTCGTCAAACAGCCCGGTGCGCGAAGCGGCCGATGCGGCGGTGGAAAAATCGCGCTCCCACGCCAGCAACTGGCGTAGCACGGCGATTTTGGCGTCGTAGGCGCTGGCCGCGCTCACGCCCGCGTAGCCGTCCGTCCCGGCTTCTTTATAGGCCCAGTGCGCGGCCACGCCGTGTTCGGCGTGCTCGTGCATTTCGGGGGTACGTATCTGGATCTCCCAGGTCTTGCCGTCCGCATCGCGCACCACGGTGTGCAGCGATTGGTAGCCGTTGACCTTGGGCTTGGCGATGTAGTCGTCGAACTCGCCGGGCACCGGCGCGTAATGCTCGTGCACCCAGCCCAGGGCCGCATAACAGGCGTCGACCGTCGGCACCACCACGCGCAGCGCGCGCACGTCGAACACGCGGTTGAAGTCCAGGCTTTTGCCACGCATCTTGCGCGCGATGCTGCTGATGTGCTTGGGCCGCCCCGAGACGCTGGCGCGGATACCCGCGGCATTGAGCGCCTTTTCCAGTTCGGCGCGGCGCGCCTCCATCGCCGCCTCGCGCTCGGCGCGCTTTTCGTGCAGCAGCGAGGCGATCAGGCGGTAGGTTTCCGGCTCTTGCGCGCGAAAGATCAGGTCTTCCAGCTCCCATTTGATTTGCCAGATGCCCAGGCGGTTGGCCAACGGCGCGAACACATCGTTCGATTCGCGCAACAGACTGGGCGATAGCGGTTTCCTGATCGACGCGCTGTAACGCAGCGTTTGCAGGCGCGAGGCCAGGCGCAACAACACCACGCGCAGGTCGCGCGAGAACGCCAACAGCATCTTGCGCACGTTCTCGGTTTGCCGCGCCGCCTGCTCCGGGTCATCCTCGCCTTCGGCGCGGCTATCGCGCGAACGCCGCTGCACAGTTTCGAGCCGCTGCGCTTCTACCGCCAGCCGTGCCAAATTGGTGCCGAAAACCTTGCCAATCACTTCCTCGGGCCGACTCAGTTGCCCGCTGGCGTAGGCCAGATAAACGGCGGCTTGCATGGTCTCGGAACCACCGATCTGCGCCAAAATTCGCGCCGTCGCGTCGGCGTGATCCAGCACGCTTTCGCCGGCCGGCATTATCAGGCCCGATAACAGCGGCTCGGCAAATCCGCGCGCCTTCTCGCACAGTCCGGCCTGCGCCAGTGCATCGCCCGCCGTCGCTGCCAGCATGGCGGCAAAAGAATGAGACTTATCCCTTACGCTCCCTGCTTGGCCCGGTTCACGGCCAGCGGGCGCAGACATGTTCTGCGTTTCTCTGGAAATGAGGGCCATTGCCGCCTTGGGCCGATCCGGCGGCGGCGTATCCCCCTTCACGCTCTCCGCTGCGCCCGGTTGGCCGCCCGCAAGCGTTCGGGGGGTGCTTTCAGCCCGCCCAACCTTCATAACGCCGTCGTCCCATCCGGCAGCAAAAAGTCCAGCACCACGCGCTGTTGATCGGGTGCGATCAGCGTCGGCGCATGGCCCACTCCGGCAAATTCGACTACTTGCGCCTTGGGGCCGCGCGCGGTCATCGCCTGCGCGGTGGCCCGCGTCAGCAAATCCGAATCGCCGCCGCGAATGAGCAATACCTGCGCCGTGATGCGGTCATAGATTTGCCACAGTGTGGCGGCGGCTTTGTCGTTACCCTCGCGCGTTGCACCATTGAACGCTTGCGCGATAGCCGGGTCGTAATCCAGCCGCCAGCGCCCATCGGGCGTTTGGCGCAAACAGTGGCGCGAGAGTTCCAGCCACGCCGCGTCCGTGTGCGGACCAAAGCCCACATGCGACACGCGCAGCGCCGCCGCCCCCTCCTCGGCCGTGGCCCAGATCGGCGTTTCGCCAACGTAAGCCATGATGCGCTGCCATGCGGCCCACTCCACCACCGGCCCGACATCGTTCAATACCAGCCGCCGCACCGGGGCGGGCAATAAATCCAGCGGTCCGCCCGCAATCAATATGCCCATGATGCCGCCCATGCTGGTGCCGATCCAATCGAACGCCTCGATTGGCGCGCACCGCTGCAAATCGGCCAGTACCGGTAGCATGTCGGCCACGTAAGTCAGCGGCTGATAGGCGCGCGGATTGGGCAGCGGGTCGCTTTCGCCGCGCCCGGCCACGTCCGGGCATACCACGCGAATCGCGCCCCCTTGCGCCTGCGCGCGCGCCACCAGCGCCGCCGCGATAGCGTCGAAATCGCGCCCCTGGCGCGTCAGGCCGTGCGCGCACACGACCAGATGCGGCGCGTCGGGCGTACCCCACTGCCACCAGGCCAGCCGCCGGTTTTGACCGGCGGCAACGTAATGCAGAACAGGTTCAGGAAATGTCATGGCGATGCCTCCTAGCTCATCCTAATCCAATCCCGAAATCACTGGTGTCAGCCAGGTTCGATGGCGGCAGGCGTGCAATGACTGTCCCGCCTATCGTCCAGCGCCGCTCTGACCGGCGCAAAGCCGCGCCGATGCTCAGGGCACGGGCCGTGGCACGCCAGCGCCGCCAGGTGTTCGGGCGTGCCGTAACCCTTGTGCGCGGCAAAACCGTATTGCGGCCATTGCTGGTCGATTTGCGCGCACCAGCGGTCGCGGTGCACTTTGGCCAGAATTGATGCCGCCGAAATGCAATCGACCTTGGCGTCGCCGCCGACGATGGCTTCAGCCAGCATGGGCAGTTGAGGCAGACAATTGCCATCGACCAGTACGCGCGCGGGTGGCAAGCGCAGCCCGGCCACCGCGCGCTGCATCGCCAGCAAGGTGGCGTGCAAAATGTTCAGGCGCTCGATTTCTTCCACCGACGCCTCGGCGATGGCGCAGCACAGCGCCTTGTCGCAAATTTGGTCGAACAGCGCCTCGCGTTTGCGCGCGGTGAGTTTTTTGGAATCGGCCAGCCCGACGATGCGCCGGCGCGGGTCGAGAATGACCGCCGCCGCAACCACCGGCCCCGCCAGCGGCCCGCGTCCGGCTTCATCCACGCCGGCGTTCAACCCCGGCGCGTGCCAATCCAGGGCTGTCTGTTCAGCGCGCAAGAATCGTTTGGATGACATCGGCGGTCAACTCGGCGGTATCACGGTTCAGTTCATCATGCAGCGCGGCAAAGCGCTGTTTAAGCCGCCCGATTTTCTCCGGCGCGGCCAGCCAGTCCTGTACCGCCTGCGCCAGCGCTGCGGGCGTGGCGGCGTCCTGAATTAGCTCCGGCACCACGAATGGCGCATCGGGCTTGCTGGCCCAGTCACGCGGCTTGATACCCGCCGGTCGGTGCAACCACTGGCGCGGCGCGCACAGGATGTTGGGCAGGCCGATCCACGGCAATTGTTGCTCGAAGCGCAGCCGCATCAGCCGGTAGCTAAACGCAGGCATGGCGTAGGCAATGACCATCGGGCGGCCCAGCAGCGCCGCTTCCAGCGTGGCGGTGCCGCTGGCGATCAGCGTCACGTCGCAGGCCGCGAGCGCCGCGTGCGACTGGCCTTCAACCAAACGCAGCGCATCGTTTAAACCGCTTGCGCGCGCTGCCGCCTGCATGGCCGGCATCAGATGCGGCACGACG
>JAIRRE010000309.1 GCA_031256125.1 Burkholderiaceae bacterium | reverse complement strand
CCACCCGATCGACGCCGGCAAGATGACGTGCTCGGACTGCCACAACCCGCACGGTTCGCCCGGACCCAAGCTGTTGACCAAGAACACCGTTACGGAAACGTGCTTCCAGTGCCATGCCGACAAGCGCGGGCCGTTCCTGTGGGAGCATGAGCCGGTTACCGAGGACTGCACCAACTGCCACAACCCGCACGGTTCCAACATCACGCCGCTGCTCAAATCGCGTCCGCCGTTCCTGTGCGATGAATGCCACGACGGCCCGCACGCCAGCGCCAGCCCGTACGGCACCGCGGTTGGCGGTATTCAAGGCGGTGGCGTGGCAGCCGGCGGCAACCCCAGCAGCACTCCGGTTGGCCGGGCCTGCATGAATTGCCACGTGATGGTGCATGGTTCGAATTCACCGGCCGGCGCATTCCTGCACCGTTAACCCAAGAGGAGACCACGAATCATGAAAACGCGTACCTGTGATTTCTCCGAAAAGGTTCTGGCGGGAGCCGTGCAGCTCGCCTTGCTTGCCCTGTTTATTGCCCCGGGACTGGCGGCGGCACAAAGCGCCGCCGCCCCACCGGCCGACCAGAAAACCGCTGACCGGAAAACCACCGACGACGCCGATGACGAGGACGATGGCGACGTCAAGGCGCTGATCTGTCCGACCAACTATTTGGAAGTCGGTGCACTCAACGTATCGTCAGGGGCGCCCAAATTCGGCGAATACAACGGCATGGCCAGGTCCGGCGGCTACGGGATCGGCAATTTCAGCATCAGCGGCGGCAGCGGCTATTGCCAGCGCGGCGGCAACGTACGCTGGCAGGCTTATGGCACCGACCTGGGTACCACATCGCGCAACATCGGCGTCACGGCAACCGTCCAGGGGCAATGGTCGATCGGGCTGGATTTCGACCAGCTGCGCCACTACACCACCACCGGCTATCAAACGCCTTATGACCAATCGCCCGGCAGCAACGTGTTCGCGTTGCCGCCGAGTTTCGGCGTGATCAATACCACGGCGGGTACGCACAATCTCACGGCCACGCAATTGGCATCGCTGCGTTCCCTGAACGTCTATAACCAGCGGGAAAACACCACCTTCAAGGCCGGCTATAACTTCAATACCGAGTGGGATGTCAAATTCAACTACAAGCACCTGGACATGTCGGGTGCCAAGCTAATCAGCTCAGGCACCGATGCGTACAACATGACCAGTTTGGGCGGATTCAATTACGGCAGCCAGGGTATCCAGATGCTGATGAATCCGACCAAGTCCAGCACCGACAACTTTGACTTGGCATTCAACTGGACCGGGAAAAAAGCCTACGCCAGTTTCGGCTACTACGGCTCGCTCTATCACGATGACTACAGCGGCCTGTCGTGGTCCAATCCGTTCGTCTCGGGCGGAACCGCCGCTGCGCCCAATCCGGCGATGGGCGCTTCGCCCGGCAGCGCGTTCCCGACCGATACCATGAGCACGCCGCCGAGCAATCAGTTCCACCAGCTCAATTTCACCGGTGGTTACATTTTCAGTCCCAAGACCAAGCTGAATGGCGGCCTGTCTTTCGGCCTGAATACGCAGGACGCCAGTTACGGCGGCACTTACACCACCACGCCCAACACCGTGCCGGGGCTGCCGGTCAATTCGCTCGATGGCCGAGTGCTGACCAAGCACGCCGATGCCCGGCTGACGCATGAGTTCACGCCAGCGCTCAACCTGAACGTAGGTTTCAAATACAACGAACGCGACAACAACACTCCCGTCAACACCTACCAATTCCTGACCATCGGCGGCGGCTCCCCGGTGACGGTCACCAACGCGCCGATGAGCAACCGGCGCGAACAGGCCGACGCCTCTTTGGCCTACCGCCTCGATAAACGCCAGCGGCTCAACTTCAGCTACAACTACGATCACATTGAGCGGTGGTGCAACAACGCGCTGGCCGCCAACGCACAAGGCAGCCTGTCGGCCGCCAATGCGGGCTACTACTCCGTGGCCTCGTGCGCGCAAGTGCCCGACAGTACCGACAATAGCCTGACTGCCAGCTACAAGTTGAACCTCATCGAGAAGGTCAGCTTCAACGCGGGTTACACCTTTGCCGATCGCAAGGCGACCGTCAACCCGTCGTTCTACAACCCGATGCAGAGCAACAGCTCGGGTTTCGAGAACTACGGCTGGATGGCCTGGTTCCAGGGTTCCCGGCGTGAAAATGCGCTCAAGGCCGGCGTGGACTGGCAGGTGACGCCCAAGTTCACCCTTGGCCTTGACGGGCGCTATGCCAAAGACGATTATTACGACTCCACTCTGGGCGTGCAGAACGGCAAATCGAGTAACGTCAATCTTTCCGCCGATTACACCGCTTCCGAGAACATGTCGTTCGGCGCTTACATGAGCTGGCAGGATCAGTCGCGCGATCTGCTGTCGGCTTCGGACAAGAACGCCATGGCACCGCCGGTCAATCTTTGGTACAACAGCCTGACCGACCGCGATACCTCGATCGGGGTGTACGGCAAACAAAAATTCAGAGGCGGCAAGCTCCAGCTTACCGAGGACTTGAGTTACGGGCTGGGCCGGTCCAGTTACGACACGACGTTGGGGGCGAACATTGCGCCTGCGGTGGGCAACTCCGGATCGACGCCCGACATCAAGAGCGAGCTAATCCAGTTCCGACTGACCGGCAGCTATGACTTGAACAAGCACTCGCGCATCACCGCTGGCTGGCTGTATCAACGGCTCAAGTCCAACGACTATTACTACTACGCGTACCAGTACGGCTTTACGCCCACATCCATGCTGCCGACCAATCAGCAGGCGCCGACCTATACGGTCAACGTGCTGTATCTGCTCTACCGCTACTCGTTCCAGTGAGCGGCCACCAAAGATAAGGAGGCATCATGAGCGATCAAAACAAGCCGGGCTTCGTACAACGGCAGTTGCAGACCTGGAAAGACCACACGCTGCGATCTTCAATAGTGACGTTGCTCGTCATTGGGGCCATCGCCGGGATCGTCTTCGGGGACGGGTTCAACTTCCTGATCGAGCAGACCAACTCGATAGAGTTCTGCACCAGTTGCCACACGATGCAGGGGAACTTCAAGGAATACAAAGATACCGTTCATTGGAAGAATGCCTCTGGCGTGCGCGCGGGCTGTCCCGATTGCCATGTGCCGCCCAGTTTCGGGGGCAAAATTCATCGCAAAATGGAAGCGGCCGAGGACGTTTGGGGCGAGATCATCGGTGTGGTCGATACCCCGGCAAAATTTGAAAAACGCCGCATGAAGATGGCCACTGAAGAATGGGCGCGTTTCAAAGCCAATGATTCGGTAACGTGCCGCAGGTGCCATAGCTTTGACGCCATGAGCCAGGAAAAGCAAGGCGAAACCCGCTTCAACAAGCACATGAAGGCCAAGGCCGATGGCCAGACCTGCATCGACTGCCACAAAGGCGTGGCCCATCACCTGCCCAAGGAATACCGCGACCCGAACGAAGACGAGTGAGGAGCACGGGCGCTGCTACGCCAGCGCCCGTCTTGCTGTGGCCTTCCTTGGGCCGCACTTTTTCTGTCGCGGCCGGTACTGTTTTCCTGCCCTTGTTCTGCGCGCGGGAAAAAACCAAGGCCATATACTCGCCAACCTATTTATTGAACCGGGAGTTCCCGTTTGTCAGCCGTGACCGTGATGGTGGAACAAAAAACTTGTGATTCCTGTGCGTACCGGCCCGGTCAGTGCCGCCAGAAGGCCGGTCATGTCTGAATTTTTTCATTTGTGGTGGCCCGATTGGGTGTCGTTTTTGCGAATGGGGCGCTACGGCGTCTATGTCTGGGGCAGTGTTGCGGCAGTGGTGGTGGCGCTTGCGGGTGAACAACTGGCGCTGCGGGTGCGCGCACGGCGCATACAGCGCGCGCAGATCGCCGCGCAAGGGGAGCCGTCTTTATGAGCGCCGTGTTGACGTCGCGCCGCAAACGTTTGCTGTTGTTGCTGGTGGTTGGGGTGTTGCTGGTCGCGGCGGGCGCTTTCGTCAAGCAGGCTTTTCGCAGCAATCTGGTGTTTTACGTGACCCCCAGCGAGCTTGCGACGGGCGGCGCGCATGCCAAAGCCAAGGAAACGCTGCGCGTGGGCGGGCTGGTGCAACCCGGTTCGCTGCAACGCGCCGCTGATGGACTGGACGTGCGCTTTACCTTGATGGACGGCAAGAACAGTGTGCCGGTGGTTTATCACGGCGTGCTGCCGGACCTGTTCGCCCAGGGCAAGGGCGCGATTGCGCAAGGCAAGCTCGACGCCTCTGGCACGCTGGTGGCCACCCAAGTGCTGGCCAAACACGACGAGAACTACACGCCGCCCAAAATACACCCGCAGGGAGGCGCGCAATGATTGGCGAATTGGGCCAGTTGCTGCTGATCCTGTCGGTGGTAGCAGCCGCGGTGCAGGCTTGGGGCGGTATCGGGCCGAAGGCGCAGCCCCGGCTGGCGACGCTGGCGGCGCTGTGGCAGATTGCCGGCGTGCTCGGCGCCATCGTGCTGCTGGCAGTGGCTTTCGTGAATTTCGATTTTTCGATTCAGTATGTCGCGGAAAACAGCCATACCACTTTGCCGCTGATTTACCGCATCGCGGCGGTGTGGGGCGGGCACGAGGGATCAATGCTGCTGTGGCTGGCGGCGCTGGCGCTGTGGAGCCTGGTGACCTTGCGCAGTTTGCGCCGGCGCGACGAGGTTTATGCGGCGCGCACGCTGGGTATGCTGGGGCTGGTTAGCCTGGGCATCGGCGCTTTCGTGCTGTTTACCTCCAATCCGTTCATGCGCCTGTCGCCCGCGCCTGCCGAGGGCCTGAGCTTGAACCCGCTGTTGCAAGACCCCGGCATGGCCGCGCACCCGCCGCTGCTGTACCTGGGCTATGTCGGCACCGCCGTGCCGTTTGCCATGACGCTGGCCGCGCTGTGGCGCGGCGCACCCGCCAACTGGGTGCGTTGGGTGCGGCCTTACACGGCGGTGGCGCTGCTGTTCCTGTCGCTGGGCATCATGGTCGGGTCGTGGTGGGCCTATTACGAACTGGGCTGGGGCGGCTGGTGGTTCTGGGATCCGGTGGAAAACGCCTCGCTGATGCCCTGGCTGGCGCTGGCGGCGCTGCTGCATGTGCAGATTGCGCGCGACCTGCATGGGCGCTTTGCCTACTGGACGGCGACGCTGGCTATCGGCGCGTTTGTGCTCTCGCTGCTGGGCACCTTCCTGGTGCGTTCAGGCGTACTGATCTCGGTGCACGCCTTCGCTTCCGACCCGCGCCGCGGCATCACCATGCTGGGGCTGATCGGGCTGGTGCTGCTGGGCAGCATTGCGCTGGTTGGCTGGCATGGCAAACAACTACTGCCCGCGCGCGCGGCCAGAGCGTCGGCGCTGTTTTCGCGCGATACCGCGCTGGCGATTAACAACCTGCTGCTGGTTGTGGCCTGCGGCTGCGTGCTGTTGGGCACGCTGTACCCGCTGGTCATGGATGCGCTGCAACTGGGCAAGCTCTCGGTCGGCGCGCCGTATTTCGATGCCGTCATGAAGCCGGTGTTGCTGCCCGCGCTGCTGCTCTTGATCGTGTCGATCTGGCTGCGCTGGGGACGCGACCAGGGCGGCGCACTGCTGCGCCGGATTGCCCCCACGCTGGTCGCGCTGGTTATCGGCGCGGTGGCGCTGCCGCTGCTGCTGTCGCGTGTGTATGGAGCGGTGCATCCGCTGGTGGCCGTCGGGTTGCTGGGGGCGCTGGGCGTAACGGTGAGCACCCTGCACTGGGCCGCGCAGCGCTTGCGCGGCGGCGGCTTGGGAGCTGTGGGCGCGTCCGGCCTGGGCATGGTGATCGGCCATCTGGGCGTGGCGGTGTTCGTGGTCGGCGTGGCGATGGTCAAGGGCTATGGCGTGGAGCACGACGTGCGCATGGCGCCCGGCGACACGGTGCCGCTGGGCGGCTGTACGCTGGCTTTTGATGGCATGGACCAGAACCAGGGTTCCAACTACACCGCGCAAGCCGGGCGCTTTACCCTGCGTTGCGGCGAGCGCGCGCCGCTGGCGCTGGTCAGTGAAAAACGCAGCTATGTCGGTTCGGGTATGCCGCTGACCAAGAGCGCCATCGA
>JAIRRE010000076.1 GCA_031256125.1 Burkholderiaceae bacterium | reverse complement strand
TTCGGGGTGTTTGTGGCGCTGTCGTTTTGCAGCAGGTTGAAGCTGGGGTCTTTCCAGTTCTCATAAACCGCCGCCGCCCAGTCTTGGCGCTGCTGGTTTTCTTCGGCCAGCTTGACCGGCAAGCGGTTGCCCGCCGGGTCGATTTTCCAGCGCCGGGTGCTGCGGGGAATGGCTTGGCCGGCCAGCGCTTGCATGTATTCGCGCGTGTCGTACCGCGCTTGCGCGCGCAAGCGCCCAGCGGCGTCGTAGCCAAACCCTAATGTTTCATCGGGCATCTGGATGGCAATGAGTTCGCTCAAGGGGTTGTAATGGTATTGCCGATTGGTGATTTGGCCAACCAGAATCGGCGGCAGATTTGTTGCCTTCAAGCCCTGAAGATCAATGCCGCTCAGCCTTCCGAGGCTGTCGCGGCTGCGCGTAAGTGTTAATTCGCCCGTGCCTTGCAAACCGTGCAAGGTGCGTTTGGTTTCGCGGTGCAAACTATCGCGCTCAAAGTCGATCAGACTTAGCCGGTTGTGCATCAGCCCATGTACGTGCCCGGAACCGTAGCGCAGCCAATCGATGCCGCCCAAACCTTGCAGTTGGCTTTGCTGGCGGTTGCCCTGTTGATCCAGGGTGTGTTCGATGCGGTGTTCGTATTCGATGACCGGGGGTTGATCGGGCTTGGCCGGTTCCCGGTACAGCCGTTGCACTTCGGCGGTGATGCGCCCCATGCCGTCGCGCTCAAACTCGACGCGGCTTTGCAGGTGTTCTTCTATCGGGCCACCGCTCTGTTGTATCAGCAGGTGATACACGCTGGCCGCTTTCAGGCGCGTGAGCGCATCGAACTCCAGGCGCTGGCTTTGCGCATGACCGCCCCCGCTGAGCGAGAGCAGCCGCTCGGTCATGCGTCCAAACACGTCGTAGCAGTATTGGGTGACCGGGTCGTCCTCTTGCCCCGCGCCGTCTTTGCTGGCGATGAGTTGCCCGGCCGCATCGCGCCGGTAGCGCTGCACCCGCCCGTCAAAGCCCGTTTCTTGCACCAGCCTGTCCATCACATCCCAAACAAAGCGGCTTTTGCTGCCGTTTTCGTTGGTCAGGGTTATCAAGCGCCCGGCTTTGTCGTATTCGATTTGCACGCTCAAGCCCCCTTGCTCGATGCGCGCCGGGCGGCCCCACAGGTCGCGGGTAATCTCCAGCGCCGCTGCGGGCGTATCGGCATCCGGTTCGATGCGGGAGAGGTTGCCCTGGCTGTCGTATTGGTAGCGCCGGGTTTGCCCGTTGGGCATATGCGTGGCGCTGATGCGCCCGGCGGCATCGCGCTCATGCCGCGTGCGGTTGCCTTGCGCGTCGATGATTTCGATGACTTCGCCCCAGCGGTCGTATTCACTGTGCGTGCTTTGCCCGGAACAGTCGGTAAAGCGGGTCAGTTGCCCCGCCGGGTTGTAGGCCAGGTGTTTGATGCCGCCTTTGGCGTCGATGATCTGGCTGGGGTTGTCGCAAATGAGCGGCTGCTCTTTGGGGTCGGGGTAACGGTAGTGTTCTGCTGTGCCGTCGGGGTATTCGATGGTGCGCAGGCGTTGATGGCCGTCGTACTGGTAGCGGGTAACGGCCCCGGCGGGGTCCACGCTTTCGGTGATGCGCCCGGCCTTGTCGAACTGGTTGCGCGTGAGCAGGCCCGCCGGGTACTGGTCATTACCGGGCGTTTGCTGCGTGCCCTTGATGTTGCCGTTGCCGTCCAGTTGCCGGTACAGGCTGCGCCCCAGCGGATCGGTGCTCGCATACAGCCGCCCAAAACCGTCGTGCTTGTATTGCATGACGGTGCCATCGGCCCTGACGTGCTCGAACAAACGCTCCAGACCCTGCTCGCCTTCAAAGTGATGGGTCTGCACGCGCTTGAAACTGTCGGTGACGATGGTGGTATGGCGCGCTACGCCTTCGGGCGTGGGCGGGTCGGTTTGATACTCGAAGCTGTAGTCCAGCCCTTGTTCATTGGTGTGCGCCGCAACACGGACGTTGGGTTCTTGCCCTTCATAGCGGTAACGGTGCCAGGGGCCGCCCCGGTAGCGGTGCCCGCTGATGCGGTTACGGCTCCATTCAAACTCGCGCACCAATGCGCCAGCGCGGTCGTGCACGGTGCTCAGTTGTCCTTGCCGGCTGTAGCCGTAGCGCACCAACATGATGGTTTCGGGCAGGGGATACAGCGGGTCGCGTTCGAGTTCCACCGCAACCAGACGCCAGCCATCGTCCGCGCCCCAGGGGTATTGCGCTTCATGCCCGTTGTGGATGCGCTGGTGCGTCAGCCGGTAGCGCCGCCCCACGCCGTCGGTGATGGCCATCAAGCGCCCCGCCGGCGGTATCGCATCTTTGCGCGTGCGGCGCTGGCCGGGCACGGGCTGCGCGGTTTTGCCATCGCTGTATTCGTAGCGCTGGCTGCGCCCGAAGCGGTCTATCTGCGCGGTAAGCCGCCAGCACTGACCAGGGGCGGCTTGTTTGGCCGCCTGGTCTGCCGCAATGGCTTCCTGCACTTGGGCTTTATCGCCCGTGGCTTTGGCCTTTGCTTTGGCTTTGCTGGCCTGCTTGGCTTTGTCGGCGGCTTGTTCCACCGCCTCGGCCCGGGGCGGCTCCGGCGCGGGGTTGAACACCCACAGCACCTCCGCGCTGCCGCTGGCGGCCAGTATGCAGTTCTCATCGCCGGCCAGTTCCGGCGGCACCTGCGTAAAGCGTTCCTGATACGACCAGTTGGGCAGGCGGCCTTTATCGTCCTTGCCCCCGCGAAATAAGTAGATGTCTTCGCTGCGGCTGTATTGCAGCCCTCCCGGCGGCTGCCCTTGTTCAAAGGTGATGACGCGCCCGCCAGCGTCAAATATCTCGATGCTCTCGTCCTTGAGTTGCAGCGTCACTTCATTGAGCAAATGCCAGCCGTGGCCCAGCGCCCCGCAGGCCGCGCCGTGTTCGGCGCTGACGCGGCTCGAATACTGGCGCTGCCACACCAGCGGCAACGCCCCGGGCAGGGCAAAGTCCATATCCTCTGGGCCGGTGAGCACCTTGGCCCCCAGTTGCACATGAACCGGGTTGGGCGTGGTAGCCGGCGTCTGGGAACTCTGCTGGATACAGCACGAATCAGCCACGCCCCCGGGCGTGCCTATCAGCACATTGGGCGAGCCGCTGGTAATCGGGCCGCCGTAGAGCGTTGCGTCACCCTGGCGCGATGCCGGACGCCCATTGAACAGTACCGTGCTCGAACCCTGCACGATGGGGCCGCCATCGAACGTCGCATCGCCCAGCCGCGCCGCCGGCAGCCCATTGACCAGCACAGGCCAGTGGGTGGCTGCGCTTGATGGCTTGATGCTGGGGTATCGGGTGCGATGTTGATGCTAATGCCATCGGCAAAACTTCAACATCGAAAAGATGCCTGTCCGCAACAGGCAGGGATCAATGTTGCCACAAGGTCAAAAATGCTCAAGAAATAAGCAATTCATGGTCTCACCCAGCTCGCGGAAACGGCGCGGCGAGTACGAAAACGGGCTTATTGTTTAAAAAATAGGCTAGATGGAGCTTGGGAAAGGGGTCAAATGGACATGGACAGGACAGTATCGGCGTTGGCGACGGGCGCATGTTCCGGTTTTCCGGCGGCGTTCCAAAGCGCGGGCACTTGCTGGCGTATCCACTTTCAACCATTCCCGCCGCAAACCTCAATGGGTCAGGCGTATGGTCATCGGCTTAGCTGTGCATGGCTTGAGTTGCCGTCAGATTGCCCACCACTTCAATCGCCGTTTCGGGAGCCGAATCACCATCGGTAAATCATGGGTGGCCGAGGTATTGCGGACACATGCGCTGGAGATCGCCGACACGCGCCGCGCCATGCGCCGCAAAGCGCCTGTTGCCTTTGCCGTGCATCACACCTGGGCGCTGGATTTGAGCTTTTACACCAGTGCCCAAGGGGTGTTTTACACCATGCTGGGCATTATTGACCACGGTTCGCGCCGGGTATTGTGTTTAAAGCACTTGCCGAGCAAATGTACTTTGACGGTGTTGAGGTGTCTGTTGCTGACAATGGCGCGTTTTGGCGTGCCCGCTGTGATTCGTACTGATAACGAAGGGATGTTCCAGAGTGTTTTATGGAAAACGGCGCTCAAAACGTTGGGCATTGCCCATCGGCGCGGCGCTCCGTATTGTCCGTGGCGCAATGGACGGATCGAGCGCTTGTTTGGCACCTTGAAGCCGCTTCTGAAAAAAATTGCTCCGGCAAACACTCAAGCGTTCAGAAAAACACTTAAAGCGTTCACCCGGTTTTATAACGAGGTGCGAGTACACCAGAACCTCAAAGGGCTGACACCGCTGGAAGCCTGGCAGGGCAAGACCTTGGCCGAAGTTCAACAAATGCAGGCAGTGCAGGCAGGCCAGTGGGTAGCTGCGCTCGATGGTTTGATGGTGGGGTATCGGGTGCGATGTTGATACCCATGCCATCAGCAAAACTTCAATACCTAAAAGATGCCTGTCCGCAACAGGCGGGGATCAACGTTGCCAGAAGGTCCAAAATGCTCAAGAAATAAGCAATTCATGTTCTAACTCATCTTGCGGAAGCGACGCGGCGGGCGCAAAAAACAGCTTATTGTTTAAAAAATAGGCGGGATGGACCTTGGGAAAGGGGTTAAATGGACGTGGACAGGACAAACAAAATCGAAATCAGATTCTCCATATTGGACACAATATTCCCAAACTCGATAGGTACGGCATAATCTATTCTCAACAGTAAAACCGTAAGGGGCTAATACCTGTTGCACTATAGCGGGTACGGTCATGTTCTGGAAGATTTTAAAATCGGTGCGCCGCGTGGCAAGCCATAACCATGGTTGCAAGATAGCCTCATAGGCATAGTTATCGCCATCTCTCCCCCCGAACCTGAACCCCACAACCTGCCCTGAGAGGTAGCGCGTGCCACTACCATAAGCTTCGGTTGTCAAATCTATCGCAATGGTCATATCCGTGCCGAGCATGGTTTTGGCAGATATGCCTTGGGTTTGGCTGAGCAGGTTGACTTGGAACTTGAATAAAGTTCCAATTTCTTCCTTACCGCTCATGGAGCGGAATTGGAGTTCGTCGCCGAGAACACTGTGGGCTATAAAAGTGCGGGACATGCGATGGGTCTCCTATCACGTTTGATCGAACCGCCGAGGCTGGCATTGCCTAATGTGACAGGTTAAGGACTCACTGTCATCGTGGTGGAGCATAACGGGGAAAAGCCAGCAGCGCAATGGTGCCGCTCGCT
Organism: Burkholderiaceae bacterium; assembly: GCA_031256125.1. GTDB lineage: Bacteria > Pseudomonadota > Gammaproteobacteria > Burkholderiales > Burkholderiaceae_C > Ottowia. Next base: position 1,889 of record JAIRRE010000076.1, on the reverse strand, counting down.
TACGTTGCGTTGCGGCAACAAGCAGCGGGTACGCGCTTATTCCGGGTAAGGTAATTCCGGGAGTTCAAATCCATCGAGCAACGGCAGCAACGTCGCGGGCGGTTGGCGGCACTGCGGATAGCCCGGCGGCGGGCTGTAGTCGCGACTCTGAAAGCAGGTTTGTGCGGTGCTGGCCATGAAAGCATCCCGACGGCGCGCCGCAAACGCTTGCCAGCGCTGCGGGCCATACCAGGCGGTGATAGTCTCCTGAACGAGCCGCCACAGTTCGGGCAGGCGCTGCGCGTATCTGCGCGTTGCCAGGGACACGCTTTTTTTATTTCACGGTTTTGCGCGCCGATGAACGTGACGCGCACATAGGCCATTGGGGTGTTGATGCCGCGTATGTTGTGAAAGTAGACCTTTAGACATATGTAAAGCCGCTCGGGCTGCAACTGATCGAACCAGTTGTTGAGCGCATTGACGCGCGCTCTCGACTGAGCCGGCGTAATATCCACCGGCTGTGGGTTGTCCAACAGGTGGCCAAAACGCTGCGTTGCATCCTGCATGGCCTGCGCATTAACCATAGCGAAGGCTTTTATACCGTACTGATCGAGTAGACGCTGGCGCTCGGCGATGGCCAGTTCTTTGGCCCGCTGGCCGTAGGTTTTAAAGGAAAAGGTTGTGCCGTAGTTCCGCTCGGGCGTGTTCAGGGTGGCCCGCCAACCCACGAGTTGATTGCGTCCGCTCTTGCTCTTTACTAAGGAGACGCCTGGCACGCCCGAAGTGTTGCTGCTGCGCAGGCGGGTTTGGGCTTGCCGTATGGTCACCGGTGGAATCAGGCGCAGCAACGCATCGCGCCAAGCCATGGCCTAGGTCAGCGCCGCATCCGCTCCGCCCAGCCTTTGATCGTAGAAATTGCGCTCGATTTCCAAGCTCTGGCGTTTGGCGGAGACACACCATAAGCCGACCGATTCGCCCTCGCGCGAAGTTCGTTCCACACGTGTAATGCCATAGATGGAACCGGATACACCGGTTGCTGGCGCTTGATGAAGCGGGCGCCCGCTGCCTAGCATGGACAAAAGCGCGTCCGGCGAGTTGTCCTGTTGCTCGGTAGTTTGCACCCATTTATGATGGCGAACAGGGTCGGCGGACGCTTTGCTACAGGATGCATCCGGTACGGTTGTATCGTTCATAGGACTGCATTGATGAATAATGCCGGATCAGAAAGATACCACTATTTCATTGTCTGGAATAAATAAATCAATTTATATATCTCAGGATATGCCCATAGCCAAGGAGAGCCAAGCGATGCGAGTCGCCCCAATAATCAAGCTCGATGAACAGACAGAGTGCCAATTGCGGGCGCTGGCCAAGTCGCGCCGCGTCCAGGCGCGCGTGCAGCAGCGCGCGCGTATCGTGCTGCTGGCCGCCCAGGGCCGGCAGAACAAAGATATTGCGCTACAAGTTGGGCTGGACCGTCGGCAAGTGGCGCTGTGGCGCAGCCGTTTCCTGCAAGCAGGCATCGCCGCGCTGCACCACGATGCCCCGCGTCCGGGGCGCACGCCCACAGTCACGCCCGAAATTCAGGTGCATATTGTGTATGTCACACTGCACGAGCATCCGGCCCATGCCGCGCATTGGAGCTCGCGCACACTGGCCGCTCATCTGGGGCTGGGGGCCACAACGATTCGCCGCGTGTGGAACAAGCATGGTATCAAGCCGTGTTTGAGCCGTACCTGAACCGACCGGATCAAAAAATTCCCGCGCCTGATCGAGTGTCTCCCGGCGGCGCGTTACACGGGGTTTTATCGAATGTCTTTTGCATCAAGCCAGCCAAGTTTTGAGGCCAGATCAATGCGCGCGTAGTCCCAGTTGGTCAGGGATTGGATGCGTTTTTGCTGGGCGTTGGC